>NZ_BAABIZ010000043.1:0-7112 GCF_039543045.1 Bartonella jaculi | reverse complement strand
TTCCTCCTCACAAGTGTAACAACCGCGCAAACGGCGCACGGGACCGCTAAATCCTGTCTGATGCTTGACTTGGCTTTGCTGCCCTTTTGTGCGATCAAAATAAGCAGCTTCAATGGTGCCATATTGCTACAACATATTGATTTATAATGATAATCTAGCGTTATTCATATTGAATTAGAACTCCGAATAACGTAAGATTCTCTCATTTCAAATCTGTTTATGTTGCATCAATTAAAATCACTCATTTGCACATCACAAGTGGGATGAGTGTGTGGATCAAATTTGTATAAGAAAGGAGTAAAAATGGTCCTTATGAACCGTCTTAATGCAAAGTCTGTCGCAACATTGGGGGCTGGCAAATTAATGATGGTGCCGGCTTGCTTCTTCATAAGCGTAAAGATGGAGGTGCTCAATGGATTTACCGTTACACCATTCACGGGCGCCGTCGTGAAATGGGCTTGGGTGCTTTAAGAGATGTTTCTTTAAAACAAGCGCGTGAGTTGGCAACGGGGTGGCGTTCTGTTTTACGTGAAGGTCGTGACCCCATTAAAGAACGTGAGAAACAAAAGCGTGAGGCAATAAGCAATCTCCATTATTTAAAAGATATCGCGTTGGATGCTTTTGAAAGTCGTAAAGCTGAATTAAAAAATGATGGTAAAGATGGGGATTGGTTTTTACCATTACGCCTTCATATTCTTCCTAAACTAGGCTGTCTTCCCGTTTCTGAGATTACACAAACAGAGATACGCAATACGCTTGCCCCTATTTGGCATACAAAAGCTGGAACAGCTAATAGAGCTCTTATTCGTCTCAATCTTTGTCTCAAACATGCGGCTGCATTAGGATTGGATGTTGATTTACAAGCAACAGAAAAAGCACGCGCGCTCTTAGGTAAACAACGTCATAAAACGCAAAACATGCCCGCAATGGATTGGAGAGATGTTCCTGCTTTTTATCAAACGCTTTGCGAAGCATCAACCCTAACACAACTGGCTTTACGTTTGCTTATTCTGACAGGCGTTCGTACCAATTCCTTGTGTCATATGCATAAAGATCAAGTTGAGGGGGATATATGGACGATTCCTGCTGAGAATATGAAAGGAAAGCGTGATACAACAAAAGAATTTCGCGTGCCCTTATCAACAGAGGCATTAGAAATTTTAAAACAAGTACGATTGCTTTCTCGTAATGATTTTTTCTTTTCTGCAACCGGTCGGGGTCCCCTTGCTGCTAAGTGTATGGCTCAATATATGAGAGATAATAAACTTGATGCCTGCCCGCATGGGTTTCGCTCTAGTTTACGCGATTGGCTTGCTGAAACAACTGATGCCCCCTATGAGGTCGCTGAAACCATTCTGGGGCATGTGGTCGGGGGGCAAGTGGAACGTGCCTATCGTCGTACTGACTATTTAGAACAGCGCCGTGTCTATATGGATAAATGGGCGGCTTATGTCACAGGTCAAGCTTAAGATATGGGGTGCATAACCCCATTATCTGTGGATAACTTTAGCTCTTTCTTCTCTCATTCTTTCTCAATAAGACTCATAAATTATCACATCAGAAAATGTATAATAAAACACTGTTTTTTATAGATTAAATACCTTTCCAATGATTCAAAAATATGGTTAATAAATGCTTATGATTTGTTCCCATTTTTTATTATTGAAAGGATTTTAGTATGACTGAAAACGATATTCTTTTGACAGACCGTGAAAGTGCAAAATTGCTTCATATGAGTGTCTCAACTTTCCGCCGTCATGTGATCAATGGATCTTTACCAAAGCCCTTAAAATTTGGTTTTTTATCGCGTTGGTTACAATCGGATCTTATCAATGTCATCGAGCAAGCGAAACAGCAACGTCAAAGTGATGCTGCATAAAAGAAAACCTTGTCGCGTAAGTCCGCTTACTTTTCGATGTCAAAATACCCAATAGCACCACACGCAAAGCCATAAAGGAACTAGACGAGGGAAAAAGTAAAACATTCGAAAACGCAGAGGCACTATTTAAGAACTTGGGCATCTGATATGCTGACGCCTGTTCGTTCAGTACAATTCAAACGTGACGTACGCAAAGCAGAAAAACGCGGTAAGAATATGAATAAACTGCGTACACTATTAAGCCTGTTAATTGAAGAAAAACCATTACCAAAATATTATTGCGATCATCCCCTAAAAGGCGCTTGGGCGGGTTGCCGTGATAGTCATGTCGAACCAGATTGGTTGCTGATTTATAGGATTGAAAGAGACAAATCACATCTTGTCCACACGGGGACATACACTGATCTTTTTCAAGGATAACATATGGAAAGCTAGAGACTTTTTAACTCTTTGTTATCCGCTTTTTGAGGTGTGAGAAGATATTGTCCAGCGCATCCATAATGCGTGCAAAATCGATAATGAACATAAAGATAAAGAAAGCGCTCCATTTCATGAAGCGTGACATCATCTTCAAACCTTGATAGGTGTTAATCATCTCATGAAGCAGCTACTGTTCTTTTTCTGTGAGATCTTTATCCTTGTTATTTTCTTGAAAGGATATTGTAAATAAAAATACAATAAAATCAATGGCTTGCGTGAAATTCTTTTATATGAAGCCACTTAAGAAATCACACTTTTATACGTGATTCAATTGGCTATTTTTTATAAAAGATTGCCATCTATAAACAGAGCATAAAAAGCAAATCATGATGCAAATGTTATAACGCATGTAAACATTCAAAAGCAGCTATCATCCATAACAGTTCATAATATGTTTTTATCATAAATTCGATAGTCACTGTTAAAGAGGCAATTGTGTGAAATTATCGATAACGTAAATATACGTTTAAAGATCATATCTTGTCTTAATGAATGGATTGATATTGCATTAAAAAGATTATGGTTTCCAAAATTGGAAGTGTAAAATAGAGAGTTGTTATCGCAATATCTATCATAATGGCGAGCGTCTTTTAAGGAATATAGTTTGAAACTGTCTATAAAGATTGCATAAAAGCTTTTAAAAATACCGACTTTATAGGTTTTTCTAAAAATTTAGAAAAACCTATGCATGCACTATAGATACAGTATCAACACAACAGGTAATGAAAGTAATAATATATGTTTTATGAAAATAAAGTCTTTTTAATGACATGATGCATAGAAAGCTATCAAAAGATGTTTGGAGCGCTACAGCTAAAAAATGCCACCCTCAAATATGAAGGCATCTATTTAAGGTAAAAACCGTTCCAAGAAAAAAGTGAAGCCATAATAATGGGGGAAACACTTGGTTTTGATTCTTGAAGAGTTACGGTACCCGCTGTTTGCACTGTAGAAATTACAATTAGAGTGAAAACAGACATCGCAATTAAACACGTTATATTTATGCTCTCCAATTCATTACAAACACATAATGTATTATATATATTTTAATTTTTAGCAAAAAAGCTATAGTCATAGAAAAAAATAGGATATTGTAAGAGTTTATGGTTCCGAATATCTAAAAGCTTTCTCACGCTTATTTGCGGCACAATTTACCACAATTAAGTGTGTTAAGTTCTTCAAGTATTTTTGGGGGCATCTCTCTTAACTCCTTTCTTCCCCTAAAGAACGCTGTTTTAAGCACAATGAATAAGCATCTAGTTCTTTGATAACCACTGTTTCAAATGTGCATAAATATCATCTATTGCATCTATGAAGTGTGCAAAATCAATAACTAACAAGAATATAATAAACACACCCCATTTGACAAAACGAGTCACTATTTTCATACCTTGGTAGGTATTGATTATCTCGTGAAGAAGCTGTATTTCTGATTCCGTGAGTTCTGTGGTTCTATCACTTTGTTTTTTGTCCATGTTTCCACCCACACAGACGCTCACCTTGCTTGTTGTGTTTTAAAATGTCTCTCGCCAAATTTGGACTAATCACATTGAGATCTTGGCGGTTCAAATAGATTGGCATCCACCCAAGGCAAGAAGTTTGTTCATTCGTTGCGCATCCAGTTAGAAAGCTCAGTACGTACATCAGCATCATCTTTCTTATTAATTTCATTTTCTACCTCGAGGCGTGTTGTTACTGTCTTTAAAGTTTTCTCTGTTTGTTTTTTCTGCTCAGCTCTTTTTCCAAGAAAAAAGGCTTTGGCTAAAGCGACAAAAAAAGCTGCTAAAACTGCTGCTGTTATAGTTAAGTATTTTTTTATCCATAAAATCATGCGCGGTGTTCCCGAAAACGTTTAGCGATATATAGAATAGCCGTACAAGCTGCCAAAACCATAATAACAGCTAAAGCCCATTGAACAGGACCATTTCCTGCAAAAAGCCCTCCAAGCCCAGAGAAAGAACCTATGATTGGTGCAAGAGCTTCTCCTTTGCAAATACCCGCTACTCCGTGTGTTTCCACTGTTTGATAATTTGGAGATACATAAGCTCCTCGAGCCCATAGCCCTGCTTCGGCTGCTCGACGATTGACAAGGCCTTTAAGACGTTTTCCTCCTGCTCTTGTCCATTTTTGCAATTCAGCTGGTACGGCTTCATAATTCCCTTTATTAAGTTTTTTTAAGAGTGTAGAGCGATAAAAAGCTTGTATTCCAATATTATAAGAAAAAGATACAAGTGCAGCGAATTGCTCATCACTTAAAGGAACGATAACAGCTTGTTCAACTGCTTTCTCAAACTGTTGTAAGTCTTGACAAAGAAGCTCTTCAGCTTCTTTTTCAGTAATTTTCATATTTTTATGGACATGTGGAGCGCCGCTACTGCTTGTATGTCCATAACCAATTGTCCACACACCAATGACATCTTCATACGCATTTAAATGCAAACCTTCCCATTGTTTAATGAGTGCAAGCCCTTCTTCTGATATTTTTCGCATTATTTTTATCCCATAAAAAAGCCCTACATAAAAAGCAGGACATGAATTGAAAATCCAAAATTTACTCTTTCCCATTTTTAAAAATGAGACAGTGCGGACTAGTAGAGCTAAAAGACCTTTACGATAAAGTCTGTTAAGACCTATGACATTTTTTCGTTGGAATAAAAGATTATGTTAACCATTCTCCTAATCTGCCTAAAAGACAATGATTTTCACTAAATCTAACCCGTAAACAGATAAATTTCCCTCGATAGATCCTTGCTGCTGAACGCTTGTGCAGTTACCTTGCAGTTCCTAAGGGCAAGCTACTCCCTGAATATTTATGTATTCGTTTGAATGAGAAATCATTTTTGCGCCAATGCATCGAACAATATAAAATCTGACCAATTCAATGAAAGCCTATATCACTGCACTAAAGAGCAATTTTATAGCACCTCAAGTAAATTAGCCATCTTCCAGCATTCGCATTTTTAGAGTAATTTAGAGTAGCTTTACTCAAAAAACTATTATTCTGCCGGACAAAGAAAGAGAAAGAATCTGTCCAAGAAAAAATAGAGATTACAATAATTGATGAGATAATAGGTATTAACTCTTGAAGAATTATAACATCCTCCGCATGTATCACAAAAACTGCCATCAAAGCAAAAATAGATACTGCAATTAAACATTTCGTATCCATAAAGTACCTCAGAATCCACATTAGAAACACATAACGTATTATAAACATATCTTAGTCAAAAAATCTACAGTTAAATTGATTATTATTCACTTTATTCTTTCAATTGCCTTATTATGCACTCTAAATTGCCTCAAAAAATAAATTAATTAATATATTAAATATTATTTAAATAAAAAAATAACAAATAACACAACTTATATATAGTTTTTATTGAAAATAAGTATTTTTAAAATAAAAACATACACAATTCCATGATATTTGTTGAAATAACTGTAATGATAATTATAAACAACATATACTGTAATAGTCTTTGAAGGGGGCAGTTCTTTTTATGTATCTTCCTTTGTTATATGGATTACACCTTTTCCGTATAACGTATCGGGTAGAGCGTTTGAACCAATAGTATCCCCTTAGTCTGGTATTATGTTTGCAATGTTTTGCAGCATCTTCTTGCGCAGCATCAAAAAGTTCGTAGTCTATTTTTGTGGCATAATCGCCTATTTTATTAAATTTATACTTGACATACGCCATTCTGCTGAAATGTGAGGTCGGAAGGGTAGTTTTTAAACAAGCTTTGCTTTTATTTACAAACAGATCACCACCAATATCACATAAGAAAGAAGAGCTACCGCGCGAAGACTTATTACAATAACCAGCAATGGCTTCAATAATTCTGATTGATTATGATAGGTGCACTTTAGTTCATGAAAATGCGGGTACCAAATTTATACTTCTTTTCTTCTTCCTTGTCAGATTCATTTTTTGGCTTTTCTCCCTCTTTTGTTTGGTTCATGAGGGCCGGATTTGGTATGTCACTTTCATCCATATGAAAGATTTTTCACTGTCATTAATTTCTTTTGATTCTCGCATCTGTAGCAGCTTTTTTGATCGTCGCCTACATCTGTTTCTAAGTTATTAGCTGCCCTTGCTTCATCACGGGCACTGTATTTAAAATCTTAAGATATACACAGTTTCTCATCAATAACTATGATAGGGAGTACTTCCTCGGTTATGGCTTTGCATTCACCACTATAAGGGAGGTACTAAGCACGCTTTGAAAGCACTGTGCTCTTATAACCAATGCGTTTACTAATTTATGGCTATTGTTTTGATTCATTCTTTATAGCCAGCGCATCATTTATCATAAGATAAAAGATAAATATGATAATTGCGATTTATTGTCTGTTATAAAACATCTAAAAAGAGACTGATAATTATAGAGAGTAGCAAAATCCCTTTTAATGGACTTTTGTCTGTTCTTTTAACAAAATTATATTTTTAGTGAGTGATTAAAACGTGTCTTATGAAAAGCATATAAACCTTTAAAAAGATTTGATAAGATAATTTATGGTTATAAGAGATGCTATCAAGACTATTGTGATTATAGTTTTGAGGGAGGTGAGGATTTTGAAAGTTTCAAAACCTATAAAGCAAAATAAATATACACAATTCTCTTTACTAATGGAATAGCGGATACGCTGTGATTGACCAGAGCGACTGATAAAGTCGTGATCTTTCGTAATCCTGGTGATCACCACGGGTCCATGGAGAAGAACACTATAGCTCGTATCATTGATCCAACGA
>NZ_BAABIZ010000042.1:0-7234 GCF_039543045.1 Bartonella jaculi | reverse complement strand
GATAGCTGCTTTTCATTTCATTTGAATGACACATGCGTTATAACATTTGCATCATGATTGGCTTTTTATGGTCTATTCATACATGGCAATCTTATATAAAAAATGGTCAAATGAATCACGTATAAAAATATGGATTCTTAAGTGGATTCATATAAAATAATTGCACATAACATATTGACTTTATTGTGTTTTTATGCAATATTTGGTTCCTGCTCCAGCTAATAACCCTAATAATGGAAATGCCATAACACTCTCCTACAAAGCTATTGTTTAATTATCTCAGTCCTAACTTTGGCTTTACCAAGTCGTAGAATCCATGTGCTCCTCCTGCAAGCGCTGCTCCTGCTGGACCACCTGCCATGTAACCAAAAGCCATCGGTGCTACCTGAAGTGCCATAGAACCTATAGTCCCTACATTCTGCCAAGGATTATTGCCTTGCGTCACAGAAGCTGTGTTATTGTTTGTCGTCGTGCCATAATTTCTTGCAAAGCCATGACCGGCATTCAACAACATATTCAATCTATTCCAACCGCTATTGTCTTGTTCCAGCCAACGTTCGCGATTGGCATCAACAAGCCGTTGATTATAATCATTAAGAACACCGCTTCCCTGCAACATGTTTGAATAGGCATTGCCATAACCCTGTAAAAAGTTATTCGAAGCGCCCAATTGATTTTGATTGGCTTGGTCAATCATTGCATTGGCTTGCATCATATTCTGCACATCTTGATTATATTGGTTCGCTGTAGCGCTTGTAGACAAAGCACCAAGTTCATCTGCCAAAACACCTGTATGTGCACCGGACCCATAACGACCTGCTCCTGCAAAAGAACTGTTAATCGTATCTCTTACACGGTCTAAACTATTTTGAAGGGCGGCATTAAAAGAGGGATTCTGTCCAACCATACCACCTGAAGCCATTCTTCCAAGATTATTTGCTGCCGACGTTGGATTGTAGACCGTATTCATCAAAGAACGGTTTTGATAATGGCTAGGAATACTCCCAAGTCCGCCAATGGCATAGCGCGTCTGATCACTTAATGGCGCAACACGAGGTCCACCATAAACATTCCCACCAATCCCTGTGTTATACATTTGGTAAGCATCCGCACCACCACGCTTAAAGACATTCTCCATCCAAGCAGGAGGGGCGCTCGTTTGCACCTGCTTCTGTTCTGTTGTTGTTGGCGTCTTGCTCCCCATGTTACAATTCCTTCCTGTAATAAAGCATCGTTATGCCATAACCTTGCTTGTCCAATGCGCGCTTCCAACCTAAGCGCCCTAAAATCTCTATCTCAAAAGCGCCATTCTCACGCGCCCAGTCCTCTGCAACTTTCAAATTCTCAACTTGATCAAGAACACCCTTGCCACTACATTCACAAATCAAGGCGCGTTTTTTTCCTAAAACTGTCTCTTGTATCTGGGTCGTAACAGCCGCTAAAAAGCGCTCCTCATCATCCAAAACAAGCCATAACTGTTTTTTACCATTGCAAATGGCTTCAATCAGTTCTTGCAACGTAACTTCATGTTTGAAACGCTCTACATACGCACTCAATGACGCAAATATATCTTCAAAGTACGGGGCTATACGTTCAAAATCCCAAGAACTGGTCAAATAGACTTTTGCCATTATCCTCTGCCTAAAGGACGTAAATCAACGTTAAAGCCCGTAGTCATTGTCCAAGGTTCATGTTCTGGAATGCGTAATTTAAAACGGTGATAACGGTTGCGTGAGCGACCATGATAAGCACCCGTGACATAAGAACATTCCCTCTCCTTATGCCATGTGATCGGCGTATCGTGATTACGCAACCTTCTTTCCCCAATGCTTAAAAGACCTTGCGTTGTATCAACCTCTGCAAACATCTTCGTGATAAAGCTAAAGCTTCCATCCGGTGCCCCCATCTCTTGCGAAACAAGAGTTGCCTCCATTGGCGCTCCTGTAAACATAACAAGACGGTTGTTGTCATCAAAAGCACCAAGGATAGGCGCACCACTTTGCCAACGGGGACTATCTAAAGAAGCCGGTAGGTCTTCAAGATTAATCGAAATCTCATCCAATTGTTCTAAAGTATAACCTGTTGTAAACACTGGAAAGAATGTAAAAGGCTTTCCCTGTAGTGTCGACCATTTCTGCAACCCCCAATCATAAACAAAGGTGGTTTGCTCGTTATTGCCTCTTTTTAAGGACCAATAAACACGGTTATGGACTGGGTCTATAACCCCCTGCATCTCATCAAGGGCAAGTTTATCAAAGTTTTTAAAAACCGTTCTATCAACCTTTTCAAAGCCTATCGGCAAAAGTTGTCCATCCAAGCTCATCTGATAAAAGCCACCATCATCAGCAAAAAAGGCATCACTGCCTCGACAAGCTATAGAGCCTGCACTGCGCGCGCCTCGCTTGTCTTGGATTTTTTGAAACGTAAACACTATCTTAGAACCCGGAACAAAAGTTCCTGCATAAATAGCAGAACGGAGAAAAATGAGCGGATTGGTAGATTCCGTTGCACCCTGCACATATTCTCCATCCGGAAAATCTTGAAAATCGCAATCTTTTTGCTTAACGGTCCAATGGGTTGCATCTTCCAAACCAGACCAATGAATGCGATTGGGATGATCAGTTAATTGCATCAAACAAACAAAAGGTCCCCAGACCTTGACCAAGCCTGCTTTCGGTGGATTACCACCTAAATCTTCAAATCGTTCGGAACTATGGGTATTAAAGACTTGCGGTTTGTCATTTTTATTGACCGCAATAACTCTTTGACCAAACAAAGCAAATGACCATTGATTATCTTCATTCGCATGATAGGTCACACCACTTTGACTTATGTCTTTCCAACCTTGCGTTTGACTATCATAACTATAAAGCTTTTGCTTGCCTCCTACGATAATCTTAACACCATTGCCACTTCTAAAGGCGATACAACCCAACGGCTTTTCTTCCAAAGGCATCTTAGAAACAACCATTGCACTAGCCATAGGAATGTAGCCACCATCTGCTGGTAAAACATTCACAAGGCTATCCGTAAAGCTGCTGTTGACAACCGAAACATCTGGTCGGTAATCAGCTATAGGAAAATAAACCATGTTAGAAATCCGTTGGAATTATTCTTGTCACGTTATGGCGTTTAGAGGTCTCTGCACGCAATTCATGCAACTGCTCGTTAAAGTCATTGTAAGCTGCCGTTGCACAATCGGGTTCTTTAAGGATATTCTTGTACAACTCATATTTTGCACGCGCCTTAATCAGATCAAACGCGTGCACAAACCATAGATGCTCTTCATCAACACTCTCTATCTCTGCTAAGCGCAATGGAGAGAGTATGAGTTGAATCTGATAGGCTTTATCCGGTGTGGGATAAAGAGAGAGCTTCCTATCAAAGTAACTGTAATAAACCGGCGTTCCTTGCTGTTCTGATGATAACGAAGTCTCTAAAGAAACATGGTCCTTACACGCCAATGCAAACTTATGATCTTGACCAGAACTTAAATAAACGCTTTTGATTTTAACAGCTGTTTCGATATGGCGGGTATCGGTTGCGTCATACACTCCCTTCCCCGCCTGTGTTGTAAACACCACATCACGGCTTTCGTTAAAGTAAAAAGTTTCCCTCTCACAAAAACGAATAGCAGCAAAAATACTTTCTTGGATTTGCGCTACATACTCATCCGTGATGTCATCGATTTCGCTTTGAATTACCGTTACAAGATGTGCAAGCGTCCTTCTATGACGAAAAACATCGTGGTGATCTTGTATCGGTCCTCCTGTCCTTATCCGAATATAATGACGCGCCATCACAACACCTTTCCGTGAAAAACTGACACTTGACATACCACCATCTGTGCATTACAGTGCACTGATGATACTCATTCATAAAACGATAGAATTTGATACTTGGCTTAAGAAACTTAAAGATAAAAGCGTTAAGGCTATTATTCTTCAGCGTGTTGTACGCTTAAAACAAGGACTTTTCGGTGATGTTAAATTCTTTCATGGTATAGGAGAATTACGTATCCACTATGGGGCTGGTTACCGAATTTATTTTACCCAAAAAGGCTCTGATTTGATCCTCTTGTTATGCGGTGGAGATAAATCAACGCAACAAAGGGATATTGAACAAGCGTTAAAGTTAAAAGAGGAGTACAGTGATGAAAATAACCCCATTTAAACCCGAAGAATATCTTAAAGACATTGAGTCACAGCAAATTTTTCTCAATGAAGCTCTTAAAACCGGTGATGCCGCTCACATTGCTGATGCTATTGGTATCGTTGCACGCGCCCGAAATATGAGTGCCTTAGCAAAAGAAACCAATCGCGAACGCAGTGGATTATATCGCTCCTTAAGTAAAACGGGTGACCCCAAGCTTTCTACCTTAGTCGCTGTATTATCTGCCCTTAATTTGCAACTCTCTGTACAATCTTCTAGCTCTTAAATTGAGGGGGAGTGAATACATCTCTCCCCTTAATTTCAGTGATTAGTCACAAATTCAACCACTACAGTTGCTTCACCTGCATTAACTTCTTTATCTGCTGTAGCATAGAGAGTGACTTCTTGATCAGGCGAGACAAATTCCTTTTGATTTTTAGGTTTTATCTCTTTGACGCCTTGTTCTTTGATTTCGACTTCACCAATTTCGTCTCCGTCATGTGCCGTACCAATTTTTACCTTTGCATCCGAAAACGCTGTTTTGATAAATACCTTAACCGAAGTGATCAGCGCTCCACGTGGTAAGATGCCTATTTTCAGGCTCTTCTTTTTGTCTTGATGCGTAAAGTTAAGCCTAAAAAAGCTGACCTGCTGTGTGTGAAGACTTCTCCCCTGCAAGGGAGGTGGTAAATGATCTGCCATGTCTTATTCCTTCAATCAACGATTTGTGATAAACTCAACCACAACAACTCCCTCTCCAGCGTTAACTGTTTTGTCAACCTTAGCATAAAGAGTAAGTTCACTATCTAACGGAACAAATTCCTTTTGACCCGTTGCCTTAAATTCTTGTGTCCCTTGCGTTTTGATTTCTTTTTCACCAAACTCTTGACCCGTAGGAGAGATCCCAATCTTGAGTTTTGCTTCTGAAAACGCTGTTTTTATGAAAGCTTTTACAGATGTCACAAGGGCTCCACGAGGCAAGGTCCCTATCTTCATCGCCTTATCTTTGTTTTCATGCGTAAAGTTAAGCCTAAAAAAGCTTACCTGTTGTGTCTGAAGGTTTCTCCCTTGTAAGGGAGGTGGTAAATGATCTGCCATTTCTTCTCTCCCATTAATTATCCAGCAGCTGCCTCACCGCTGTAGGTGGAAATAACAATAGTTCCAAAATCTTGGGCTGTCTGTGCACTATTTGGCATCTGGAAACGCGTTTTCTTCATCCCTATCAATGTCTTAGCTGCAACACCAAATTCACGTTCATAATCAAAATATTCTTCCTTAAGCGTATAATGGGTTGCACTATGATTTTTACCAAAACCTATGATCGCACTTTGTGCTCCTAGGAATACCGCGCGACGCACACTTTTTACAGCTGTGCTATCTGTTGATTTAACACCATGGGTGACATGAATAGCTTCGCGTAAAACAACACCATTATACATACCAAGAGAGCCATCAAAAATCGGGTTTTTAGCGCGAGAGGTTGCATAAACTGATTTCTGGATATCTAACCACTCACCTGCTGCTGTATTGGTGCGCAATTGCATCACTTGCGTTGGGTGCAAATACAAAACATAAACATCATCACCATTGACATGCACTGGAGAAATTTGCGGATTAGCAAGCTTGGCTTGTTTGACCGCTTCATCAATCAGCTTCAAACTAAAGCTATGTTTAGCTTTATCGTTGAGATCTTCATCCTTCGTTTTTGCATCGGGTCGAATAATGCGCTCACTGCTCGGCGCCAGGATAGGATTAAAGCCATAATGAACCGGTTTAATGTATACTTCTCGACCATCAACATTAAGCGTACTCGCTGTGTAGCCACACACTTGAAGAAAGAACATAATACTTAAACGGTTGGCATACCAACGGACCAAACCTTCTTTGGCTTTTTTCCGTAAATTCGGCAAAATTCTCTGTTGATCAATGGAGTCATCATTCGCCACGCGTGCTGCATGTAAGAGCTCGTTGATAACAAGCCTGTCATTCATAAATTGCAGCGCCTCTTCATTGCCTTCAAGCGTTTCTCCTTGGGTCACACCATCTCCAAATAGATTCACCAGCAAGCTAAATGTAATGCTATCCCCTGCACTCTTATGAGTTTCGTTATAAAGCTGGATAATACTGTTTGAACTTTTTCCTATCAAGGGGGCTATTTTCGTTGCTTTTAAAACTTCATTGCTTAATTTTTGTGACCACAGTTTTACCGCTTGCGGGTCATGGGTCATGATATGTGTTGTTGCCATTTCTCATTTCACCTTTCTTTGCTATAAAAAAACCGGCTTAAAGCCGGTGGAAAACCCGCATCAAAGGCGGATTATGCTGTTAAACCTATTGTCTAATCAGGGTCTGCACCCATGATTTCGTAAAAAAGAGCTTCATTTTTTGGATTGGATATCCAAACGTTGAATTCTTTCTCTGACATATTGGAAAGAGTGTCTTTGGTCATAGGACCGGTTATACCTCCTCCACCAGAGGCTGTTAAAGTCCTCGCAGAATTCTGACGACTCTGGAGTGCTGCTACCTGATTGTTGGCTTGTACTGCCTGGTTCTGATAACCGCTGTCTTTTGCTATTGTATAAAGCGCGTCTGCTGGATTAACACCTTTTTGTGCACACGCAGCTACAATCGTGCGTAATTCGTCACTAATAATCGCGTCTATTGTGCTTTTTTGGGTATATTCCGGATAAACCGTTGACCAAGCGGACAACTGCTTTGCACGAGTCTGATAAAGAAAATCCGCCGCAGCATCAAAATCACTGTATCTATCTTTAACCGCTTTAACAGAATTTTCAAAAAACTGGTTCAGATGCGTATCATACTGCTGCTGTTCAAATGTCTGCCGTTGTGCTTCACGGTGTTCTTTAATAAATGCATCTTGCTCTTGAAGCTTTTTCCCCACCCACCCCATATAACCAATAATATCTTGGCTAGGATCTGGAGGCGCACCTTCCCCTTCAACCATTGGCGCTTGAGGTTGAGTTTCATAAAATTTGACAAGTGCTTCACGGGATTGCTTTAATTGTTCTTCAGCACGTTGCTGTTCTATACTAGGGACTGTAATCTCTGAAGGCTGTTCAAC
>NZ_BAABIZ010000041.1:0-5000 GCF_039543045.1 Bartonella jaculi | reverse complement strand
TAAAGGATTGGACGCTTATCCGTTTCGCTTAAGCACGCCAAAGTTAAAGCGGCTCAAACACAGAGCAATGCAAATTTT
The DNA here is from genome assembly GCF_039543045.1 of Bartonella jaculi. Classification (NCBI taxonomy): domain Bacteria; kingdom Pseudomonadati; phylum Pseudomonadota; class Alphaproteobacteria; order Hyphomicrobiales; family Bartonellaceae; genus Bartonella; species Bartonella jaculi. The sequence continues at coordinate 4,922 of NZ_BAABIZ010000041.1, read as the reverse complement.
TCCGAAGTTTGCACTGTCTATTTTAAAAATGAGAATCTGTTTTAACAGTTTGGATGTTTTATCCTGTTTTAGGGGCCGTAGCTCAGCTGGGAGAGCACCTGCTTTGCAAGCAGGGGGTCGTCGGTTCGATCCCGTCCGGCTCCACCATTTGGTCATCATCATTGTTGTGAGAACAGTCTTTGTAAAAGGTTTTTTGACCTTTTGCGTGTTCTATTGAAATTGTGAAGAGAAGATATATTCAGACAAGTTCCTTTTGAGAGGTTGCTTCTGAAGAGCAAGTTTTTTCTTAAGAAAAATGCTTTCTTGAGAAAAAGGTTTGTTGTCAGAAAAAGGTTTTTAAACAAGATCTTGTAAAAGAGGTTTTGAAAAAGAAACCTTGCTCTCCTTTATCTAAAGAAGAAACCTTTATCTAAAAAAGAGACATTGTGTCGCAAGGGAATGCTCAAAGCCCTTGCTTATGATTGGAAGCTTAACCGCGCCACTGAGTATATCTCGAGAAGCTGGTCTTTTCTGCTGATATTTATGTTTGTTTTGCGCTTTATTTTGCACAAGATGAAGATGCAGACAAACAACAAATGATTATAAACGAAGTGACTATACAATAAGTGATTACGAAGAGTGAGTACTTGTTGGTGGTTTAAGTAATGATTGAATGAATATTGGCAATGAGAACGATCAAGTGTCTTAAGGGCATTTGGTGGATGCCTTGGCATGCACAGGCGATGAAGGACGTGATACGCTGCGATAAGCTACGGGGAGGTGCGAATACCCTTTGATCCGTAGATTTCCGAATGGGGCAACCCACCTTTGATGGCTGGAAAAATTAAGCTGTTTTTTTTAAAAGACAGTTTAGTTTTCTAGTCATCAGATAAAGGTATCTACACCTGAATAAAATAGGGTGTAAGAAGCAAACGCAGGGAACTGAAACATCTAAGTACCTGTAGGAAAGGACATCAAACGAGACTCCGTTAGTAGTGGCGAGCGAACGCGGACCAGGCCAGTGGCTTGAATTTAGAAAAGTAGAATCGACTGGAAAGTCGAACCAAAGTGGGTGATAGTCCCGTATACGTAACTCTGATTTAAGTCCTAGAGTAGGGCGGGACACGTGAAATCCTGTCTGAACATGGGTCGACCACGATCCAAGCCTAAGTACTCGTGCATGACCGATAGCGAACCAGTACCGTGAGGGAAAGGTGAAAAGTACCCCGACAAGGGGAGTGAAATAGTACCTGAAACCGAATGCCTACAAACAGTCGGAGCCCAAGATTTGTTCTGGGTGACGGCGTACCTTTTGTATAATGGGTCAGCGACTTAGTCCAACGAGCAAGCTTAAGCCGGTAGGTGTAGGCGTAGCGAAAGCGAGTCTTAATAGGGCGTTTAGTTCGTTGGATTAGACCCGAAACCGAGTGATCTAGCCATGAGCAGGCTGAAGGTAAGGTAACACTTACTGAAGGGCCGAACCCGTATCTGTTGCAATAGATTGGGATGACTTGTGGCTAGGGGTGAAAGGCCAATCAAACTCGGAAATAGCTGGTTCTCCGCGAAATCTATTTAGGTAGAGCGTTAGTCGAATTCTCCAGGGGGTAGAGCACTGGATGGGCTAGGGGTCCTCACCGGATTACCAAACCTAACCAAACTCCGAATACCTGGAAGAACTAACTAGCAGACACACGGCGGGTGCTAACGTCCGTCGTGGAGAGGGAAACAACCCTGACCACCATCTAAGGTCCCCAAGTTATGGCTAAGTGGGAAAGGATGTGAGGATCCCAAAACAACCAGGATGTTGGCTTAGAAGCAGCCACCATTTAAAGAAAGCGTAACAGCTCACTGGTCTAAATAAGGGTCCCTGCGCCGAAAATGTAACGGGGCTAAAGCCATACACCGAAGATGTGGATTTACTCCTTTTGGAGTAAGTGGTAGCGGAGCGTTCCGTAAGCCTGTGAAGGGAGACTCGTGAGAGCTCCTGGAGGTATCGGAAGTGAGAATGCTGACATGAGTAACGATAAAGGGAGTGAGAGACTCCCTCGCCGAAAGTCCAAGGGTTCCTGCTTAAAGTTAATCTGAGCAGGGTGAGTCGGCCCCTAAGGCGAGGCCGAAAGGCGTAGTCGATGGGAACCACGTTAATATTCGTGGACCTGTGGGTAGTGACGGATTGCGTATATTGTAAGGTCTTATTGGATTGATCTTGCAGTGAAGCAGTTCCAGGAAATAGCTCCCACATATAGACCGTACCCCAAACCGACACAGGTGGACTGGTAGAGAATACTAAGGCGCTTGAGAGAACTACGTTGAAGGAACTCGGCAAATTGCACGCGTAACTTCGGAAGAAGCGTGACCCTTTAGCGGGCAACCGTTAGAGGGTGGCACAAACCAGGGGGTAGCGACTGTTTACCAAAAACACAGGGCTCTGCGAAGTCGCAAGACGACGTATAGGGTCTGACGCCTGCCCGGTGCTGGAAGGTTAAGAGGAGATGTGCAAGCATTGAATTGAAGCCCCAGTAAACGGCGGCCGTAACTATAACGGTCCTAAGGTAGCGAAATTCCTTGTCGGGTAAGTTCCGACCTGCACGAATGGCGTAACGACTTCCCCGCTGTCTCCAACGTAGACTCAGTGAAATTGAACTCCCCGTGAAGATGCGGGGTTCCCGCGGTTAGACGGAAAGACCCCGTGCACCTTTACTATAGCTTTACACTGGCATTTGTGTCTGTATGTGTAGGATAGGTGGTAGACTTTGAAGCAGGGGCGCCAGCCTTTGTGGAGTCATCCTTGAAATACCACCCTTACCGATATGGATGTCTAACCGCAGTCCGTTATCCGGATTCGGGACCGTGTATGGTGGGTAGTTTGACTGGGGCGGTCGCCTCCTAAAGAGTAACGGAGGCGCGCGATGGTAGGCTCAGAACGGTCGGAAATCGTTTGTTGAGTGCAATGGCATAAGCCTGCCTGACTGTGAGACTGACAAGTCGAGCAGAGTCGAAAGACGGTCATAGTGATCCGGTGGTCCCGTGTGGAAGGGCCATCGCTCAACGGATAAAAGGTACGCCGGGGATAACAGGCTGATGACCCCCAAGAGTCCATATCGACGGGGTTGTTTGGCACCTCGATGTCGACTCATCGCATCCTGGGGCTGGAGCAGGTCCCAAGGGTATGGCTGTTCGCCATTTAAAGCGGTACGTGAGTTGGGTTCAGAACGTCGTGAGACAGTTCGGTCCCTATCTGCCGTGGGTGTAGGAATATTGACAGGACCTGTCCCTAGTACGAGAGGACCGGGATGGACGTATCTCTGGTGGACCTGTTGTGGCGCCAGCCGCATAGCAGGGTAGCTATATACGGACGAGATAACCGCTGAAGGCATCTAAGCGGGAAACTCACCTGAAAACAAGTATTCCCTGAGAACCGTGGTAGACCACCACGTTGATAGGTCAGGTGTGGAAGTGTGGCAACACATGAAGCTTACTGATACTAATCGTTCGATCGACTTGATCGTTCTCATTTCTTATATCCATTCTTAAATTATAAAAATTTCCAGCTTCTCAAAAATTCTATGCTCTTTGCTGACTTGGTGGTTATGGCGGAGTGAACGCACCCGATCCCATCCCGAACTCGGCCGTGAAACGCTCCAGCGCTGATGGTACTTTGCCTTAAGGCACGGGAGAGTAAGTCGCCGCCAGGTCTGCTAAGCGCATAGAATAATCTTCTCAATTGCTTTATTAAAAAAACAAAACTAAAAAATTCAATATAATCATACGCTAACAAAAAATTACGCTGATTATATCCTTAGTGACGCGGGGTGGAGCAGCCCGGTAGCTCGTCAGGCTCATAACCTGAAGGCCGCAGGTTCAAATCCTGCCCCCGCAACCAGTTTTAATCATCAAACCTATAATAATCCTTAGTCCAACTATCGACGCATATATCTTTCTCCTTCAGTGAAAATCGATAAATTACACGCAATTCTTGCTACAAAGCCAGAAGCACTTATTCTATAAAAAAACATCATAAAACTCTGAAAAATACTTGCTCCTTAAATCCGCTAAATAACTGCATAAAATTACTCTCTGCTCTAAACTTTTTCTCCAGAAAAACAAAAAAACAAAACGATTCAAAAAAAATCTAAGCCCTGCAAAACACAACACTTTACAAACAGTATGAGCGGATGCTTTCTCTTGTAAAATGGAGGGGAGGCTTTCGCAGAAAGAAACAGACGCATTGCGTATTTATTTTTGTATTCGTTTCGTTGTTATCCCATGATAAGGTTCTTTAAGCCCTGAAAATCTGGACAACTCTGAGGCAAGTGGAAGAGCTTCTTGGGGGACAAAGTTAAAAGTTATGAGAACATCAATTTTATGATGGCTATGGCTGTTTATCATTCCTATGGATGGCGCTGATTATTTTTAAGAAAGACAGAGTTTTGCTTCGTAAGTGGTGAGGGAACTGTTTTCAGGCTTGTACAGAATGGTCATCTCGATACCATTAAGTTGTGCACAATCAATCTCGGCATGATGCTGGATTGAAGAGGATATATGCTGTTTCATTAATTAAGCTGTTTGCTGTATTTTTTTAAGATGAGCAGAGAGAGGAGGGCTACACTGAGAGAGGCAATGCTCAAGATCTGCCAAACCGATAATCCAAGAAATTCTTGGTTGTATAAGAGGGAGCCCAGATAACTTCCCGCCATGCCTCCGAAAGCACTGGACAAGCTCATGATGCCAAATGCGCTAGCGATTAAGCGTTCATCTATATTTGTGGCGTCATAATCGAGGCGTATGTATATAACAATTTCTGCAAAAGAAAAAAGGATGATCGCTAAGAAGAGGTGAAAATAAGAATGCTCAAGAAAGTGGAGGAGAATGAATGAGAGTCCAAATAAAACAAAGGATAATATGTGAGGCGTTTTGGAATTTTCTTTACATGCCCATTTTGA
>NZ_BAABIZ010000040.1:0-8124 GCF_039543045.1 Bartonella jaculi | reverse complement strand
CAACGTCGTAGAGTGCTAATAGAAACCCCCAAAGCTTGAGCGGCCTTACCTATCCCAACAAATCTATTCATAATACGTATTATTACATAGATATAAATAGATTACAAGTAAACTGTGTAAACCCTTTACTTCTTTCAGAATGCTTTGTTCTTTTTTCTGTCATGCTGTAAAATATTGTACTTTCATAGGGGTATTCATGCATATTAAAGATACGATGCCTTCTCTGTCTGTTTTTAGTGTTTTGCATCAACTCAGTGAAATATAGTACGAGTGAAATATTCTAAGTAAGACTTATCCAGTGAACCTATGAAGTGAATCACATAGGGAGTGAGAAGATGCAATCTATTTAAGAAAAACCAGCCTAGTTGCAGATCTATGAAGGATAACCTTCGTGTCCTTTAGGATGAGGGGGAGGTCAAACGATATGCTCGTATTTATGGCGCAATGTAATGGAGGCTGTTCGAAAAGCGGTGGTATTGCTCATTAAAGATTTTCATTCATGAGAGGTTGGAAGAAAAACTAAAATTTTATTCCTGGAATGCTCAAAGGATTGTCTAGTATGGCGGTTTTGTCTGCGGTATCTATTGCTGGTTTGTTTAAAAAAGCATTGAAAAGTTTTTCTATTGCTTCTTTTTCAACACCATCGGCAATGATGACAAAACGGGTTTGTGCGATTCCTTTTGGCCATGCTGATAATCTTATTAGGGGATGAAAAAATGTTTGTACACCATGCAATACTACTGGACGCTGCGGGTCATCACGCAATGCGATAATTGCTTTGATACGTAATAATTTAGTACCATATAGATCTTTTAGAAGATTTAAAAAAGCGTCGATAGTAGCGTAATTCATAGGTTCTTCACAGTCTAGCGAAAAAGCACGAATGGTCCACTGGTGAATATGATCGTGGGGAGCAATGGTGGATCGTTGTTTAAGTTGTGTGTTTGCTGCTTTTTCATCCCATAACATTTTACCTATTAATGCGCTTGAGCAGCAGTGATCAGAATGGACATCAATGATTTGCGCTGTAGGATTAATTGCTTTGAGTGTGCTGAGAAGCGTATTTGAAAGTGTTTTTTTATCAGTAAGATCTGTTTTTGTGAGGATAATTTTATCAGCAAGCGCTAATTGTTTTTGTATTTCAGGATAGTGTTCGAGTATGGAAGGCGTGCTGAATGTATCAAATGTTGTAAGAACAGCGTCAATCGACAATGTTTGAATTAAGAGTGGGTGGCTTAGAAGAGCTTGTAAAATAGGGGCGGGATCAGCCATGCCTGTTGTTTCAATGATAATACGATTGAGTTTTTTGAGACTTCCTGTATGAACGCGATTAATCAAATCAGTCAATGTATCGATAAGATCACTGCGCAAATTACAGCATAAGCAACCATTTGCAAGTTCTATAATTCCTTCTGTCGTTTTTTCAACCAGAAGATGGTCAATACTTATTTCACCGAATTCATTGACGATAACGGCACACTCAGCCAAAAGAGGATCGCGCAACATACGATTGAGTAAGGTCGTTTTGCCAGAGCCTAAAAAGCCGGTTATAAGAGTAAGAGGAATGCGTGTTGTTTCCATATTCATTAACGATTATGGTTTACTGCTTTTGTTAGAGGGGGATTTGCTTGTTTTTTATGTGGAATGTGTAATTTTTTTAGCGGTTTGGCTGTGATTGTGGGTTCCTGTGGTGCACTAATGAGTCGTACTTTTAAAGGAAGTATGAAAGAAGGTGGGGCGCTGATCAAAGGTGAAGTAAAGATAATCTTTCCTTGATCATCATAAGAATTGGCGTGCATTTTTATGGCTTCAGGAGTACACATTTGTTGTTTCATGTCGCTTGCTTGTGTCATTTTGGTGCCATAGGGTTTTAGTGTTGCTAGTGTTAAGTGGAGTATACCTTTATGTGAAAACCCTGTTTCGAGCAATTGTGCGGCTTTTTCTTCTCTTTCACTCACGTTGTTAGAACCTAAAATGACAGCAATAATCGTGCGGTTGTTGCGGGTTGCTGAGGCAACAAGGTTAAAGCCAGAAGCACAAATAAAGCCTGTTTTCATGCCATCTATCCCATCAAAACGACCAATGAGATTGTTTGAATTGGGCTGGATTTTTCGTTTGTTACCAAAATCAATGGCAGGTATAGAAAAATAATGGGCATATTGAGGAAATTCACGACGAATATGGATCGCTAAAAGAGCAATATCGCGTGCTGTGGAGTAATTTTGTGGATCTGGTAATCCACTTGCATTAGAAAAATGCGTTCCAAACATGCCTAAACGTTGAGCCTCAGCATTCATTTTTTGCACAAAAGCTTCTTGAGATCCTGCAATTGCTTCACTCATGGCAATGGCCAAATCATTGGTGGATTTAACCATGGTGATACTTAAGGCGGTATCAAGTGTGAGAACAGAACCAGCTTTATAGCCTGAGCGGTACGAAGGAGCTTTTGTCGCATATTCGCTGATGGTAATGTGTTTGTTAGGTGAAATTTCTCCTGTGCTCATGGCACGGAAAATGACATAGGCAGTCATTAATTTTGTTAAGGAAGCCGGATACCAACGCTCAAAAGCTTTATGGTGCTCTAAGATGCGTCCCGTTGTAACATCAACAGATATAAAGGGCTGAGCTACAGCAAGGGTGCTTGTTAAACTCAAAATAAAAAACAAAAACAAAAACAAATTAATGAAGAGTCGTTGCATTAAGCTAGGTCCAATACCTTCTTACTAGTGATTGAAAACTGTTTTAATTTAGTACAAAAAGCTTTTAAGTCTATGATATAGAGGACAGATGGTTAATACCGTATTAGTTTTTCTTCAGGGGTAGAAATCATCATCTATTTTTAATTCAGTTTTACAGTTTTAAAAATATCGAGAACATTTAAATAATGGAGATCGCTAAGTCGCTCACGTTTTTGTTGGTGGCGTTTTTTAGTAGGATCTCATGCCTCATGAAGAATAGCGCGTCATTGTGTTGCTCTTCACAGTTATATTTAAAGAGATATTTTACTCTAATTATAATCTCATCTTTCAATATTGCACCTGCTTTTGCAATAAGACGGTTCATAAAAGGCATATTAAGTCCTTTTTCAAACAATTTTTATTCCCATACCAATCTTTCTTATGATGTGCAAACACACGTTTTTTGGTTCTGAAGCAAAAGCTTTGGAATGAGAAAATATTCCTCTATTGGGTATTTTCACATTCAATGTGAAAAATAATAAATTCTCTTTATAAATCAATGCCCCCTTCATTATTACTCAGTTTTTGAAGCTTTTTAACAGCGTGAGGTGGCATAGGTGGAGGGTTAAGATCTTGAGCTGCTAATAACAGCAATTCATCACAGGCTTTTTCTGTTTTTTGGATGAGTTGGTCTAGGAAATCACGTTTGCTTAAACCAGCTTCTATGGGGGGAAGAATGCGAACACGAATTGTTCCTGGATAACGGCGAAAATTGTCTCGTGGCCAATATAAACCGGCGTTGTGCGCAATGGGAACAACTTGAAGTCCCAGTTCATTGTAAAGAGCAACAATTCCTGATTTATAATCTGGCTCTTGACCTGGCTGTCGGCGTGTCCCTTCGGGAAAAATAAGAATTTGACGCCCTTGTTTTGCTTTTTCTTTTGCTTTTTGTAGGATAGTTTTCAAGGCTTTAATGGGGGTTGTGCGGTTAATTGGGATAATTTGTGTTTTTGCCATATACCAGCCAAAAAATGGAATCCATGTCAGTTCACGTTTTAGAATAAGAGCGGGATCATCAAAATAGGGTACAAGGCTGAAGGTTTCCCATGCGGATTGATGTTTTGGAGCAATGATATAGGCTCCTTTGGGAAGATTTTCTAAACCTTCAATCTCATAGTTTGTACCCGCAATATATTTTTGCAAAAAGAGTGTAACACGCGCCCATGTTTTTGGAATAATCCACGCTTTTTTGCGTGGCATTAAAAAATAAAAGGGTGCATAAAAAATCATTTGCACAAAAGTCGTGGTATAAAAAGCGAACGTAAAAAGAAGAGAACGAAGAATAAGCACTATATTTTCCATTGTATATCTGCAAAGAGACTGTGTATATAACGTACTTTACACGAGAAAGCATCTTTCTTTAGGTTTTTTCAAAAGTCTATTTTTCGGGAACCTATTTTCTGATTAAAAATATAAGGAAAAAAGATTCATGAGGTTGCAGGGGAGCGAAGACACTCTTTTTATTCCACGGATTTTATCTATTGCGGGGACTGACCCTTCTGGTGGTGCCGGAATGCAAGCCGATTTAAAGGTTTTTTCAGCAATGAAGACCTATGGTATGAGTGTGGTTACAGCTGTTGTTGCACAAAATACACAAGGCGTACGTGCTTTTCACGCGTTGGACGCTTCTTTTGTTGCTGACCAAATTGATTCTGTTTTTGAAGATATTCATGTTGATGCAGTTAAAATTGGTATGGTAGCGAATGCACAGATTGCACAGATTATTGCAGAGCGTTTGGCTTACTATCAACCGCGTTTTATTGTCTTTGATCCCGTTATGGTGGCAAAAAGTGGTGATGTTCTTTTAAAACCTGATGCGATTGAAATTATTCGTGATGTTCTTGTTCCGCTGTCAACTCTGATTACGCCAAATTTGCCTGAAGCAGCACTGTTGTTGGGATGTGAAGTGCAATGGTCTTTAAACGCTATGTACCAATATAGTCCGCAGCTTTTGACACTTGATTGTGGTGCGGTTTTATTAAAAGGTGGGCACCTGAATATCCTTGCGTGTGCAAATGGGGATAATTATGATCATTCCAGCCCAGACCTTTATTGTGATCGTGAGGGGATCGTAACACTTGAAGCTTCACGTCTCATAACGACCAATGATCACGGTACAGGGTGTACTATTGCGGCTGCGATTGCAGCACTTTTGCCGACAACACCCTTAGTTTGCGCGGTAAAAAGAGCAAAAGATTATCTCAATAATACTTTAGCGGCTTCAAGTGTTTTGCAAGTAGGAAGAGGTCGTGGTCCGGTTCACCATTTTTGTGAACTATGGGATGAAAGATAAAGGAGAATCCTCTTGAATATTGCGATTATTTTGGGGTCTATACGTCAACCTTCATTAACAAGAACTTTGACAAACTGTTTGGCTGATTGCCTATTGACGCGTGGTGCATCTCTTCATTGGGTTGATTTACGTGAACAGCCTTTGCCGATTGCTGATCCAGATTATCATCATCAGGTAGAGGCTAATCCAAGTGCTGCGGTACGATAGTTTATTAAAACAAGCGCGGCAGCTGATGATGTTATACTCGCTAGTCCCCTTTATCAAGGGTCTTATTCTGGTGTTTTAAAAAATGCTCTTGATCATTTGGCCTATGATGCTTTTTTAAGTAAACCGGTTGGGCTTATCTCTCATGGGAGTACAACCAAAAAATGTGCACAACCGTGTGAGCATTTATTGCCGGTGGTGCGCACGCTTTATGGACATGCGCTACAATGTCAAGTCGCTTCGGCCAAAGAGGATTTTGCATCAGATGATGAAGGACGCACGTGGAAAGTTATAAGCAAAGAGGTGCGGGAACGTTGTGAGCGGCTTGCTCATGAAATCTGTGCATTTTTTAAACAAAAGGGTGGGGGAGATGATAAGAAATAATGAGCAATATCGTTATTTTGTGGTAGGTGACACGGGGATGCTTGCTCCTTTGTGTCAGTCGCTAAAGCCACAAGAAGTGATTATTGCGGCGCGCTTTCTTTCTCATTGGGATTAGCTTGAAGCATTGCAAAAAAACTATATGTGTGTGCCGTTGGATTATTATTGTACGGCTTCGCAGAGACAATTTTTAGAAACTGTGACGCAATGGCATGGGCTAAAATATTGCATATTGTGGATTCATTCGCCCGCCCATACATTTTCTTGTGCGTTGATTGAGCGGTTGGCTCTTTTGGCTAAGCCGCCGTGTATTCTTCATGTTTTTGGTTCAAACGCTCATGATCAAATGATTGTTGATTGCGCGCGCAAAAATAAGATTGAGTTAATATCAGTAAAATTAGGACGAAAAATAACGCCCAATGGTTGGCGGTGGCTTACCCATTATGAGATACGCCAACAGGTATTAGACGCAATGAAAGCTCGTGAATGAACGAAAATTATGATTATTTAAAACGGCGAACAGGGTTAGTTTTTTTTGTATATTCTTTTTGAAACGTAAATACTTGTTATGAAGAGGGCAATATCGAAGCTGGTTATCGATCGCTTTATAGAGCGTTCATAATGAATTGTTTCACATGTGATTGGCTAAAATGGTTGGTCTCGAAGTAGCGTATAGCTGATATTCGTTTTGTAAATGATATAGTTTAATTTATTGTTGAGCGTTATGATCGTGTGAGACAAGATTGCGGAATAGTTGCACGTATTCATAAGGAAGATTTTGTCGAGTTTTAGAGATTGTGCTAGAGTTGAAATATAAGAGCGATGGTGGTTCTAGTATTGTAGTCTGCTAGCAACGCGTAGTTGAACATGCTACTTGCCAAGAATTTATTTAAATAAAGGGCGCTTGTTTTGCTATCACAATTCTCCTCTTAAGATTTTGCGTTTGCTTATTTTGTGGCTACAAATAGAATGTTGTACATGAAAAGGATGGAATTGCAAATCTTTGCTTTAGATTAAAGCCGCATGTTCAATTTTTAAAGAAGCTTTAATGACTTTTGAAAAGTCTGTGAAAGCCCAGAAAACCGCCTTTGAAGACCCTTTGAGAATCCCTAAAAAATCATGTGAAACAAAATAAATTGGTACAAAACCTAGTGTCAAAATATACAAATGTAGTTTGACAGTAGGTTTTGTACTAAGTGGGAAGAGGTGGGATTAGTTAGGAATAGGTGGTAATTTATTGTTTTTATGTATAAAATTTAGTATTAAATGCGTGTTTTGTCAAAATAGATTTTGACACCTAAAATTGTAAAAAAGAGCTAAAAAGAGCGAAAATTGGAATTTGAGCGTAAAAATGAGAGAAGGCTTTGAAAGGTCTTTGAAAACCCTTTGAAGATTTTTAAAAAGTCTGTGAAAGCCCAGAAAACCGCCTTTGAAGACCCTTTGAAAAAAATCCGATAAAATGTGAAGCGCATTGCAAAATCAGCCAAAAATGATCAAAAAAGCAAAAAAGATATGCGCCATATGGCGCGTTTCTATTTTTTGTAAAAATAATTATTTAAAAACAATGCGTTATTTAAGTTTCTTAATGTAAAGAGAAACGCGCCTGTATTTTTCATATTAAAGGAGCATTAAGCCGAATTTTGTGTAGTTTTGGAATGTTCTTTTTCAGCCTCGATTTGGCGCTTTAAATGCAATTTTAGAAGAGGCAAGGTAAGCTCTATTTCTTCCGTATCGTTGATGTCTTGAACCAGCTCTTGCAACTTTATACAAAGCTCTGCCGCGAGTTCCGCTATATCTTCAGGGGGGAGTTTTATGTTTTCATCGCGATAGGTTGTATAAGCTATGCGACCAAGTTTTTTCATGAGACCAGCAGGGATAATTTGTGGTTTAAAACCTGCTGCTTTCGCTTTTGCCATATCACTAAACATCTCACCTTCACCAGTGAGAAGCCAATGAAAGTCTACGCCATAAATTTTGTGATAGGCAATTGCGATAGATGCTGGTGGCTCATTTATACCAAGCTCATAGTTTGCAAGCGTATTTTTTGCCAAATTAAGAGATTTGGCAAAAGCACCGCGTTCTTCATTTCCGAGTATTCGTCTTATTTCACGTAGGCGTTTTGCCAATGGTGTTTTAGGTTCTGTTTCTAAACGTGCCAAAAAAATACCCATTAAGAACATTTTTCAGGTTGACAAACCCGAAAAATGGTTTTAACTATTATTACCGCCCGCTATAGAGGGCAGATATTTTACAATTAACCCCACAAAAAACGGATGTGGGAGCATCCGTTTGAAGCAGGAGCGAAAGTTATGACAACCACCCAAACATGCATTCAAGTATGGGATCGCCATAGTATTTTAGCTGAGCTACGCCGCCGTAATATGACCTTGGCGGAGCTCGCGAAAGCTTATCAACTCTCGTCATCCAGTGTTCAACACATTTGGACACGGTCTAACGAGAAAGCCGAACGCGCCATTGCCGATTTTATCGGTTTGCCCGTCGAGCAGG
>NZ_BAABIZ010000039.1:0-8617 GCF_039543045.1 Bartonella jaculi | reverse complement strand
CAGCCTGTGGAGAGGAAGGCTCTGGCCAATGTCTTGTGACTTTGGTGAAACCAGCCTCGAAGAAGCAGGAAATCAACAGTAGATGTAATCAGAAATGAGAATATTTACGTAAGTTTGATAGAACGGAAGTTCGTGACAAAAATACAAATAAGCAAAAAGACATTGGTTCTTTTTCTTTTATGGCTTCGTGGTCCATTAAGAGTGATACTAAGCATTATAATGCTCATAGGATTTTTGGGCTAGTAGCAATTCCTGTTGCAGTATCTCTATTAGAAATGGATTGGACAAAAGTATTAGTGCGCCTTATGATTTCATCATTTGCATTAAGTTTTGGCTCTTTCCTTATAATTGTGTACTATGACAAACTCATACGGCGTTTGTCGTAAATTATTCTATTATAAAAGCAAAGAAGTGACGATCAAAGCTGTATTCCGATACATCATAAAAATAGAAACCCCTCTTTTGGGGAGGACATTAATATATAAGGTATTAAAAGAGGGGAAAAATGAAGAAATTTATTTTATTATGTATGGTTATGTTAGGTATAGGATTAAACATTTCTGGTTGTGGTAAAAGCGAAGAAGAAAAACGCCGCGCAGAACAAGAAGAGCAAGCTAAAAAGTTTTTTGAAAAAAAATTGCCTTCTACTGATCGTGGACATGAATTTTAAGAAATCTACTGCTTCAAAAACAAATAGTAGCTTCTTTTTAATTTTTATCGAAAAAAGCTTCATCATTTATCTTTTTCATTTGGTATTCAAGAAGCTGATTCAAATGCTGCACTCAGTGGCGTATAGAATGCACTTTCAAGATACAATACACTACTGTTTTCTTTTGCAATCATATCATCTCAATACTTTCTAGGTAATGGGGTGATTTGTTACCTCTTTTTTTAAGGATGATGCAATAGCAAAAACAGCTTTTTAAAAGCACATGGTGGTTTTGCTTGTTTGATGGCGCGAGATGCAATGCCTCTTAATTTGGATAAAAAAATCCATGAAATTCATTACATCATGTTTAGATTCAAAATGACTTCATTACAGAGTGGTCTTTGGCAGTGCTTGAGCCTAAAGCTCTGATTGAAGTGGAGGTAATATATTGCCTTTTGAAATTAAAGTGCTTTGGTTTTGTTAAAGTTATTTTGTCATGACTAAAAGTTATATTTATAGTTTGAAGGTGTTTGATTTTTTTAGCATTCCTTTTTTATGTAATTACAGAGAGAGTTAGGGATTGTAGTGTGTATACCCATAACGTTTTATTAGAAAAAAAGACAATTTAAAGCCCCATTAAAAAATCGAAAGGCTTTTTCAAGTTTAACAAATGACACTTTTAAAGGCGCATCAGTAATAGGTACAATTTTTACACGATCAAAAAGCGTTACATCATAATCAGTGCAAATTTTGTTATTTTAGCATAAGATCACTATTGACGGTAAAAACTACAAAACTTCCCAACCGCAATAATTAGCATTTTGCTGCTTCTTTGATTCTCATAAGATAGCCTTGAAATTCATGATGGCGAGCGATTAAAAGCTAGGGTTAATACTATAAGGCGTTGTTGATAATATCATCAAAGTTAAGAAGGGTGTCGTTTACAATTTACAAAATTGCGCATGACAATGAAAGCTTTATCAAAAAGGCGGGAAAAGTGGTCATCTTACATGAACAGCTGTAGAACCACTTTTCATAGCAATCTGACGATTGCTTTTGAATAGGATTAATATTTCATCTTTATAAAATGATGCTGCTGGGAAGGTATTTAAAAGGACATTCTAAGCTATTGCCTCTGTGGCGATCGTGGATAGTTGTCGAATAGCTTAATATCATAAGGATAGAGTGATATGTGAGATGAAAACTGCTTCTTTTTTAAGAATGTTTATTCTGTCGTGATTTTTTATTTTCGGTGTAAATACGCACTTTCAAAAAAGTACTACGAGAATTTATTGCAGGTGATGGTATAAAAGAGCAAGGAGAGCTTTGTGCATGACCTGGTTTTCCTAGGGGTTTTGCATCATCTCTCTTTTATCTTTGTTTTGCAAGAGCGTTAAAAGTATAGGAAAAGACTAAAGCAGAGGTAGGGAAGGTATTTTTGAAAAAGGTTGAATTAAATGAAAAAAACCGTGACAATTTGCCACGGCTTCTGTTCATTTTGTGGTATTGTGTTAAAACTATTGGTGCTTAAGAAAAGTCCCCGTTTAAGCTATTTTCGATTTAGAAAAAATTGGATCGTAAAAAACTTCGGAAAGTTTTCGCTCCTTGAAGAACAACACCACATCAACTGTGGTGTAGAGTACCATTTTTATCATTTCTAGATCGAGTTGACGGCCAACTTCTGATCTTTTTATCAATGTAGCGCACCGTTCAAATGTTTGTAAAGCATTGTTGGCATGTGTTGTGGTAATTGATCCGGGATGACCAGTATTCAACGAGTTGAGATATTCCCACGCTTCATTGCCACGTAATTCAGCGAGAAAAATGCGGTCAGGCGATTGACGCATACATGCATCTAAACACTCATCGGCTGAAACACGGCCCACATCATCGCCATAAAGCATATGCACATGGTTAGGATGATTTGGTAAAAAAAGTTCATGAACATCCTCAATCGTAATAATACGCTCTTCAACAGGTACCTTTTCGATTAAAGAACGGGCAAATGTGGTTTTACCTGATCCTGTTTTGCCTGCAATAATAATGTTGCGTTTATGAAGTACACATTTTTCCAAAAATTCAAGAATCTTTCTGTCACGTTTGAATTGCAAAAGTTCAACTTCAAATGGTTCCAGTCGTGTGAAATCTTGTTTCGATAAGAAGTCATTTGCTTCTTTCTCTGAAGGCTTATTGAAACTTACATCGGTAAAGTCATTGAGTGCTCCTTCTCTGTCAAGCTCCTCTAACGTTTTAACCGTGAGAGAATGCTTGCGAATCATAAAGGATAGGCCGCCATCGATGATAGCTGGTGTTTGTATAATTGTACCGCGCTGTCCTCCGGGCAACAGCACATAATTAATACTTCTAGGTGCCATACCGTTATAAACGATAATGGCTGTGATAAGTGTCTGTAAAAAAGAGCTTGTCAGCTCTGGTGCACTATGTACCTGCCAACCCTCAAAACTTTTTGTCCATACTTCACAGGGACGACAGATCGATAATTCAGTAATTTTCGGATCTTTTAAAAAATGATCAAGCGGCTGCAAAAGCTGCGCAACTGCTTGATCCTTGTGTATTTGATTAGCGTGTAACGAGGCTGTAGACATTACTGAAATCCAGATCCCGAGCAACGAAAATATTTATCCGCTCGCCTTGGTTTTTGTAAAGTGTTGGTGCAATGTTGATTGAGTTCTGAAGAACTTCGTTAACCACCGATTCAGCGCTCTGCACATTCTGATATTGCGATTTCTCCTTATCGTCTTTATTTGTTTTACCAAATTTGCCTTTCACCCATTCTCCTAAATCACCAATTATGCTCACCATGATTGCCCCACCGAATCTTTGCCAAAAATGTGTATCAATCCAACCACCTATACCGGCTTCACCAAGGGGGCCAGTGCTGGGTGAATCAAGATTGACGATAACACCAGAAGGCGTCTCAATACGTGACCATTGCACAAAAACGCGGGTCTGTCCTTGTTGTATGCCGCTTTGATAAAAACCAACAACTTTAGAACCACGATCTAACAAAACAACACGACCACTCGTAGAATATACATCACGTGTTAAATGACATGTGGTCATTCCTGGCTGTGATGTGACGATTTTTGTTTCCAGTGTGCAATCTATCTGCGTTCCCTGCGTAATCAATAAATCACGGTTATGGAGTTGAAGTGCCTGTGACTGACCTAAGCGTACAGGCTGAAGTTGATCGAATAACGGGCCACCATTGTTCTCATTGGTATTATTTTTTGAAGGTTCTGCAGAGCCTTCACTACCGCCACCGTTGTTAAGACTCGAGCTTAACATGCGCTTGCGCGCCAATTCTTCCGTATCCTTGATTAAATGCGGTGGTATCGTCGTTTGAAGAAACTGAGCTAAGGCTGGTTGAATGCCTTGTGTTAATTCTTCTGTTTTTGTCGGTTTGTCTAATTCTTCTACAACTTTTGGTTCTTCTATAACACGAGGGGTATAACTCGGTATAATTTGCTGCACGGTTTGTTGGGGTTTTTCTTCCTCAAGGTCTATGCTATTCCGCATTTTCAAAGCTTTCCAAGTCAAAGCAATCGGTACTGCTATTATGACAATGAGTCCTACCATTAACAATGCACGCGCACCTGGAATTGTTGGACGGCGCTCTTTACCTAGTTCAGAACTACCATATGCACCTTCAATGTGTTCCTGCTCGGCGTAGTCCAATTCTGTACCTGTGTTGATTTCATCTCCTTTCTTATTGCCGAACATCATTTACCTCCTTTATTAATGCGATGAACCACCGAGGATATTGTTCCAGTTGTGTTTGGTATACCATTGGGGTCATAAGCTTCGTTGAAAATAGCCAAAGCGCGTTTTCCAAGTCGTATAAGCCACTTAGGGTTGACTTTATGAACAGCGATAATATCATTGGAATTGCCTACGACAGTGCGCGGTATTAAGCTTTCATTGCCTTCGGCATCTACTACGTAAATTGAGGGCATATCCATGTTGGCGGGAAACTTGAAATAGGTAATACGTCCATTATCCCAAGCGTTGATCGGAGCAATATCTTGGTTGCCGCTCATGGTGTAGCTGAGATTATAGCCTTTCACGCTTTGATGAAAGCCACGTTCAATGGCAAGGCGTTGACTGTCTCCTTGTAACTTTTGAGTATTGGTATCGGGATAATGGAAAGCTAATTCGTAGGTTGCTCCAGCACGGTCCTCTCGAAACTGTAGACGGAATTTATAGCTACGTTTGTCGGTTACAACGATGAGATTCGTATTGGCAAGTTCTGCTTTGGGTTTAATAAAGATATGCCGCCCTTTATGCGCAAAAGCATAGGCATCCGAATCACCAAAAGCATGCGTGATATACTGCTCTCCTTCTTCAAGAATGATATGTGTTGCTACACCAAGAACCGTTTCAATTTGAACCACATCAGCAACGTTATATGTTACATAGCGAATGCGATGATCATATTGTGAATTGAATGGGGTTTTGAGTGCTTGTACGGGTACCGTATAAAGTGAGGAAAAAGAGGACAGTAAGGCAATAAACATAAGCTTTTTCATAATAAATCAATTCCTCAATTATTCAAAAGTATTTCCGGGTCAGCACGATAGCTTGTGACCTGAAACCCAAGGGGGTTAAGCAACCGATCAGATGATTTCATTGGTGCACCAACATAAGTGTAGCCAATTGTTGCAATCTGGTGTTGTTTGGGCCCAACAGTGCCATTGCTGTCGTGTTGTTGCGTCGTAAAACGCACGGTTGCTTGACCTTGTCCATTTGGCTGAATCGATCGTACTTTAACTGTGATCCGTGCTTTGTTGGAAAGCACTTGATCTCGCGCATTTTCACCATCATAGATTTTATAAAATTCCTGTTGAACAGCTGGTGCGCTTAAAAGCGCTGCAGTGTCATAGTTCAGCTGAATGGTATCGTAGTCATAAGTCTCGCGGTTAAGCACATATTGATTGAGCCAGTACCGGTCTACAACTTCGCCATAACTGGTTTCATGCTCGCGCATTACAGAAATAACATCAACTGCGCCAGTTGTGTTATCAACACGTAGCACCAAGGGAGTTGGGGCAGGTTGAGAGAATCCAACGACTCCACATGCCATACCTAACAATCCAAAAACTCCAACCGCACCCGCTACACGCCACGCTGTTCTGCGTGATCTTATAAATTCGCTGATGAGTTCACGTTCCAAGCCTCGGCTTTCTTCATAATAACTATTAAGTTGTTCGGCTTTTACTGGTTTAGCTTGTTTTTGTTTCATATGGCTCCTCGCTGAATTTCGGCAGGGACTGTTTTATTAATAGGTACACGGTTCCAATTACTTGGTTGTTTTGGTTTTGGCGCGAATAGGCAAGCTGACAAAAGATTCGCAATCAAAATTGTAAAAATGACTTTTTTCATTTTAATACTCCTTTTTTACAATTGTAAAATACAATTTATCACTTTTTTGTCATTATTTCAATTTTGATCATAAAATATCTTGCCTATAATTATTATTTCTTTATTGTTTATGAAAAAATACAATTGTGGTGCAGATATAATACACCTAGTTAAGGCTCATTTAATTGTGCGGCTGCTACTACGAGGAGGATTTCTTCTTGCTGTATCTAAGTTCCATAGGTGTCCAAATGTAATGCCTTTTGCCAAAGCGCTGGCAATAGTTGACAGTTTGAGTAACAGCACAATGGAGATAATGGACAAGATGAGCGCACCACCAAGCGCATATCCCACATTCTGCTTTCCATCGAATTGTAGATCCGTCATATAGTTTGCAAAGATATCCATCATAAAACTAAATACGGTGGCTAGGAGCACAACGAGAATTGTATAGCTTAAGATTTGGGCTATCCATTGTTCGAAAAAACGATAAGTTGGTTGCCAGAGCAAGGCAATGATAAAGAGCGGTCCGAGTCCTACGAGAAGCACAAGAGCGATTTTTGCCAGCAGAATGAATGCGCCGCCGATTGCAGCGAGAAAGCTTGTTGCAAGTAAGATAAGAATACCGAAGAGGCCATAAAGCAATCCATCCGCATCCAAGAAAGCAGCTTCTTCGAAAGCTTCGCTTGCACGTTCGAATCCTCTTTCAGCGACTTTGTCGACCAAACTGATTAGTTTGTTGTTGTTTGGTGGATTGTTTAACAGCGCATTTAACAAGTCATGAGGCATGTCTATTATCAAATTTGCAATCTCTGGCTGATAAAGTCCTGCAGTCAGAGCTATTGAAGTGATAATGCTTATACGCAGGCAACGGCTTAAGAATCCAGAGACTGGCATATCTATCGCACCACGCATGATGAACCATCCATATACGATGAAAGCGATAGTGAGACCAATTGATACGAAGGGTGTAATCATGATAATCGCTTTTGAGGAAATATCCGTGACATATGTTTTTGTTGCATTATCAATGTGATTGAACAGTTGCGTGAACATTGTGAAGTTCATGGCATTCCTCTCTAACGAATTTTCACTTTTCCATTACCTTGCAACATGGGTGGGGGTTATATGTTTTATTTGCATTTACACAATTCGCCCCAGCATTTTTCATTGGGATTAGGATGGATTGAATCCCCGTGTATTCCTTTAGAAATGTTGAGAGAATACTCAAACTTATGTGGTTGGCTTTTCTCGAAAGCGAAGGTAAAAAGACAATGGCATAGGACAAGTTGTTTATAAAAAACTTTATCTTATTTGCGGCATTTGTGTATTTGTGCTTCCCAAAATTTGCACATTGCGCGTACGTTGTAATCGGCTAATGAGTGCTTGTTCAATGTTGCGTGAATGTGCGATCATGTGCAGTTTTGCTGTTTCATTCTGAATCATGGCTAGCGTTCCCTTCATACGCATTTGCAATTCTGTAACGCCTTTTAAATCTTTCATTTGGTCAAAGGTAACTAACATATTTGCAATTTGCTGAAAACGATTTTCTATTTCCTTAAAAACCTGTAAAGCTACGGTTTTATCCATAAATTCTGCATATTGTTTGCGCCTATTAATCATGTTGCGTACAGCACTGGTAGTAGAATCCTGAGGATAGAGTTCACTCCTTGCAATCCTATTAAACTCTTGGCTAATAACGTCAGTGCCGGTAATCTTGTTATTGCCGAAAATGTCCTTCTGTTTATCTTTATCGTAGATAAACTGTGGATTTCGAAAATAAAAACTTCCGTCATCTTCTCCAGGCTCTTTGCTTTTTGTTCGAGTGCCTGTTAGAGATCGATGCATTTCTTCCGCTTTCTTAAGCTGTTTTTGGCTTACTTCAAGTTGTTTTTTCAATAAATCAATAATTTGCAGATACTCGTGTTCTGAAGAGGGCTTCTGTTGTGATGCTTTTGGTTTTGGATGCCATCCCCAATTCCATTCGCTCCATGCAAATGCTCGAGTTGAATTTAGTATTCCAATAAATGCAATCACTCCTATTATAATAAATAACTTTCTCATATGGCTCCTCGCTGAATTTCGGCAGGGACTGTTTTATTAACAGGTACACGGTTCCAATTACTTGGTTGTTTTGGTTTTGGAACAAATAGGCAAGCTGACAAAAGATTTTCAATCAAAATTGAAAAAATGACTTTTTTCATTTTAATACTCTTTTTTGCAATTGTAAAATACAATTTACCATTTTTTTATCATTATTTCAATTTTGATCATAAAATATCTTGCCTATAACTCTTATTCCTTTATTGTCTATGAAAAAATACAACTATGGCGCGTATATAATACACTTAGTTAAAGGATTATTTGATTGTATGGCTACTACGAGGAGGATTTCTCCTTGCTGTATCTAATTTTCATAGGTGCCCAAATGTAACGCTTTTCGCCAAAGCGCTGGCAATAGTTGACAGTTTGAGTAACAGCACAATGGAGATAATGGACAAGATGAGCGCACCACCAAGGGCATATCCCACATTCTGCTTTCCATCGAATTGTAGATCCGTCATATAGTTTGCAAAGATATCCATCATA
>NZ_BAABIZ010000038.1:0-8782 GCF_039543045.1 Bartonella jaculi | reverse complement strand
TCCCAACGTCGTAGAGTGCTAATAGAAACCCCCAAAGCTTGAGCGGCCTTACCTATCCCAACAAATCTATTCATAATACGTATTATTACATAGATATAAATAGATTACAAGTAAACTGTGTAAACCCCAATAAACAAGAACCTAAGATCGTACGCCCGACTATCGGATACTCCTGAAAACGTGATTGGGGAAAGATCTTCAAATCCGAAGTCTGCAGGAGGCAGTTGAAATGATTTTCAAGGCAGGTTTTTCAAGAATAAGCAGGCTTTCAAGAATAAAAGGATTTCTTTTAGAGAGCAGGGTAAAACCCTCTTGGAACCATTATATTTCTCCATTAAAGAATGGATTTTATGAAACAGTGCATATTATCAGTTATTTACCATGAGTGCAGCTTACAATTTACCGCAATATTTTCCTGTAAAAATTGTTTGATTTAGCTTGTTTCATTGTTTTTTAAAGCTTAAAAAAATCTTTTAGGATAATAAGATAAAATGTTCTCGTTCTCCCTCACATTTTTCGCATGCTAAATTCTGTACTCTTATCAGAAAACACATAGGATTGGATTTTCTGCCAACAGATGAGAATTCAAAAGTGAAGCCAATATGAACGGTCAATATTTTTATAAACTTTTGGAAAGGCGTTACGTGCCCTCCCTTGAATTTCCCCAATGTTTTTGTTCGTTAAAGTTTTTTTTGTTCATGAAGATGCTCTCATTGTGCCCTCAAAAGGTTTGATTTATAGCGAATGAAACGCCTTTGCATTTTTTTAAAGATTTTTTTTATGCTACACAAGCTACCAGCTTAAAAAAACAATGTGATTTCCAGCTTTTTCATAAGCCCCCCAACAGGCAAAGCACAGATCCTGAAAACAGATCCTGAAAATTGCCTCTCAAATTTCGCGAATATTTTAGGCAATCGGCTTCTATAAAAACTTTTACCACTACCGCCTTTGCGCTGCTAAAATATCTTGTACGGTTTTGACCAATTGTTCTTCATCGACTGTCACTTGTGCTGGTCGACTTTCACGCCATGTTTGATTATCTTTGATCTCATGCGACAACCGCGCCCCCTCAATCAAATCTTTGATTTGTATTTTCCCGCTCTCACGTTCTTGTGAACCTTGGATCACCACACAAGGAGCTTGGCGCCGATCTGCATATTTCATCTGTGCTTTTATCCCTGAAGCCCCCAAATAGAGCTCAGCCCGAATTCCTGCACCACGCAACTGCATGACCATTTTTTGATATTGTGCAACCGCCTCTGGCTCTTTATCCATCATCAGCACCACCACCGGCCCTGTTGTCTCCTTCATAGGCAACTTTCCAAGATTTTGCAAAGCAGCGATCAAGCGTGAAACCCCGATTGAAAAACCCGTTGCCGGAATGTTTTCGCCCCGAAAGCGTGCCACCAATCCATCATAGCGCCCCCCCCCACCAACGGAGCCAAAGACAACCTTTTGTCCATCATCATTGAGCACATCAAACAGCAATGTAGCCTCAAAAACAGGACCAGTATAATAGTCTAATCCCCGCACCACCGATGGATCAATCTTGATACGATTCTCAGTGCCATTTGCGGCAAAGATTTCTTGCATTTCCTCAAGCTCACGAATCCCCTCAAGTCCTTGAACATGATTACCAACCACTTTTTTAAGAGCGTCAAGCGTTTCCTCTGCTGTTTTAGCCTCAGCAGCAGTTAAAGAAAGAATACAATCAATCTCTTTGTCCTTAAGCTCGGCCCCTTTTGTAAAATCACCACTTTCATCCAAACGCCCTTTTCCTAAAAGCGAACGCACACCTTCAAGACCAAATTTATCCAATTTATCAATTGCTCTTAAGACAGTTAAGCGCTTTTCAGCCTGCTCATTTCCCCCCAAGCCAATTTGCTCTAAAACACAATCCAGAATTTTTCGGTTATTCAGACGAATGGCATACTCATGATGCTGAAACCCTAGTTTTTCGAGACTATTAGCTGCCATCATACAAATTTCGGCATCCGCTGCAACTGTTGGTGTTCCAACAATATCGGCATCAAACTGCATAAATTGCCGAAACCGTCCTGGTCCGGGTTTTTCATTACGGAAAACAAAGCCAAGACGATAACTGCGATAAGGTTTTGGCAAAACTTCAAAATTCTCTGCAAAATAACGTGCAAGAGGCGCGGTAAGATCATAGCGCAAAGACATCCATTGCTCATCATCATCTTGTAGCGAAAAAACGCCCGCATTTGGACGATCTGAATCCGGTAAAAACTTGCCCAGCACATCTGTATATTCAAAAATTGGTGTTTCCAGTGCTTCAAAACCGTAAAGTTCATAAACTTCACGAATTTGCGCAATCATTGTTTCCGTTGCATAAAGCTGTGCGCTTGTACGATCCACAAAACCACGGGGTAAACGGGCTTTAGTTTTTTCTTGTTTTGATGACATGTTTTTCTCTAACAACAATATGTATTCACAGATAACTCGTGTCTATCTTATAGAAACAAACGCTGCAATAACTTTATCAAATAGAACTTTATCGACTGGAAACTTGTAACAACATGGACAAGCTTTTGCTTTTAAAAGATGCCGCCCTCTCGTATTGATTTAGACTCTTGAATGGATAAGCTCTAATCTACCCATTTTTAAGTTACTCTAAAGCCATATACGCGATACGCAACCGGTCCCTTTAAAATCTTTTTTCTTTTACCTTTCTTCTCTTACTGCTTATCCTTCTTATCATGGAAATTTCATCACTTCACGCACCCCATTAAGCGCCGAAAAGCGTCTTAAAGCTTTGTGCAAATAATGGCTCAATTCTCGGGTTTCCAAAGCCTCGTCATCCTTGGCTTTAAGCGCTAAATTGGCTACATTGCTTGGAATCAATCTGCTAACCTTTGGCTTGACAGCATGCTTGGATTTGAACCCTTCGCCCACGCAACATGAAATGAAAAATACATCCGTGTTTTTTGAAAGAAACCACAAAGCAACAGTTGATTCTGGATAAGCCGGAAGCCCCCTCTTAAAAATCCCTCTCCCCAGAGCTTTTCAGATTTATCACAGAGGCACCCCTCTCAAGACATCAGTGTGCTTTGTGCTTGCTCTGCAAAATGATTGATAACATTTTCTAAATCAACAATATTGCGACCAGCATCTGTAATAGAGCGTGATACAGAGGGAATGACATTCTGCCAGAGTCTTTGAGGAAATTGATCTGCCAGTTGTGTTATGGTTCCGCCTTGGGCGCCAATACCAGGAACAAGAAACAGACTATTTTTTAACTGCTCTATTGTGTCTTTCGATTCAGCCCCTAATGTCGCGCCTATAACCGCACCTATAGGACCAACATCATGATGAAGAACCGGAGATTGAGTATTATAATTGCAAATGCACTGTGCAAGATGAAGAGAAAGTGCCTGATCACCGATAAGCGCATTTCGAATTTGCTTTCCCTCTGGATTAGAGGATTGAACAACCACAAAAACCCCTGCTCCTGTTTCTTCTGCAATCTTTATCAGAGGCACGAGAGCGTCGAAACCCAAAAAAGGATTAACTGTTATTGCGTCAGCTTTAAACGCACTGCTTGGACCCAGCCAAGCTTTCCCATAGGCTTCAGCAGTAGAGCCAATATCCCCCCTTTTTGCATCCGCCAGAACCAATAAGCCTTGTTCGTGTGCATTTTCAATGAGTTCTTTGAGAGCTTGAAGACCTTCCACCCCATATAATTCAAAAAACGCGACTTGCGGCTTTATAATACCCACTTTACCAACAACAGCTGCTAAGAGAATATCACAAAAATCTTTTAGGCCTTTATAATCAAAGCTTAATTTCCATGATTGCAAAACCTGATAACTAGGATCAAAGCCGATACAAAGTGGTCCATAGATTTCACGATTTTTGAAAAAAGTTGAACGAAACATTTTACCACCCAATACAATCTCTCTTTCAATTTTTCGATACAACCAAAAAAGAATTCATTGATAAAATCACGGTTAACACGTTTTCGTAAAGAATAAAATATCTTCTGCATTGATCTTATCCTTGAACAACTAAAAAACAGCGCATTCTCAATTTTTTACTTCTTTATCGTTGTTATCGTTATTTTGCAGACAATCATAGGCAAAAATCCATACATGAATTGAAAAGAATGCGTATCAACAAAGAGAGCACGTTTATGCGTCGGTCGCCCCCCCTTATTGAGATTTCTGAAATTGAAAATGAAATCACTCTGTGCCCACCTGCAACTCTGCAATGGGTTCCCTTACTAGAAACAAAAGAACTGCTCATCGCAGCAAACGGACACTGTGCAAGCTTTGAGTATAGCTCTCATCTAGAGCATTTTCTTTCTCAACTTTCATCGGGAAAGAAAATTGACATCGCAAAATTAAATGATAAACCATATAGACATGCGCAGGAGGAAATTTTAAAAACCGTAAAAGCGTTAGCGTCTTGGGGGGCGTTGTGACAAAGAAAAAATCCATGATTCTCGCTCAGATAGGACTTTTCCTCGTCTTGGGCTTTAGCAGTTTTGCCGATGAAACAGCGCAAGTTACATTTGCTCTCCACTTAGCAGAGAGCACAGCCTTTATTTCAATGCTGCTGTTTGCAGGGCTTCTTGGGGCAATTTGTGCCGGACCAATTGCCCCGCGTCTTTTGCATCGCTTGCAACCAGCGCGAACAGTACCCATTGTTTTATTGTTTGAAGCAATACTGATAGCCGCAGCCGCAATCGCCAACCAATTTTGGTCCTATATCGCTATTGCTTTTGCACTAGGCTGTGCTGGTTCAATCTTTTGGTCTGCTATCCTCGTTTCTGTGCCCGAATTGGCAAAAAATGACCAACAGCTAGACCGTATCAATCGTGTTATCCAAACGGTCCGTAATCTTGGTTACATTGCCGGACCACTGCTAGGGGGTGTGTTGTATGGTTTCAAACGGACAAAAAGGATTGTTTGCATTATCAATTATGGTTCTCTGTGCAGCCTTTATCACTACGTTCTGTTTTAAAAGTTTAACAATGCACGTGCAAACAACCAACACAGTGCAGCAAACTAAAAAAGGGCTAGATGTCAGAGGGCTCTTGCGTAAAAAAAATGTTGTCTATGCTCTTTCTCCCCTCATCCTCACTATTATCCTTACCTCTGCTCTCAACGTCTTATCGATTGTCCGCATCCGCACCGAACTGAATTTAAGCGCTGAGACCTATGGGGTAATTGCCAGCATGATAAGTCTTGGTCTCGTGGTTGGTCCACTCTGCTTCTCCAGCCTTTTCCACCGCTTTGGCAATGCTGCTGGTGCATCACTTGCCGCAGCAATCATTGGCTTTGCAATTTTCTGCTTTTCCCTCACACACATTGTATGGCTGATGATGCTTTCATTTTTTATCCTTGGGGGTGCCAACGGCGTGCAAAATGCCTTAATGGCAAGTTTTATGATGAAAGCCATTCAGAAAGAACACCGAAACAGTCAAATGCCCGCCTATATCTTCATCATACAAACAGCGGTGTGCCTTGGTTTTATTAGTGCGGGTTTTGTCCGTGTGGATTATACCCAAAGCACACTGATTATCATTGGCATCGCCACCATGATCGCAGGCATATTAGGCTTTATCGTGAACAGTGCCGTGCAAAAAAAGGAACACACAACAGCAAAAATACAATCATGACCTCAAGCAGCTTTTATAACCGTATATGGCAAGGAAAAATTCTCTTCTGAACCGCTTGGTATTTTTCAAAACATCGTCGAAAAAACAAAAAACAATATTCTTGCAGTGAACTGGCTGGTAAATCAAGAAGGATATCATTTCAACGAAATGTGTACAGCGGAAACAGGGCTAATAAAACTTCCTCAACAGATACCACAAAATGTATTTGATCATTTAACGACACTTCTCTGGAAACTTCATGAGCAACAATAAAATTCCTTTTTTCATCTATAGCACAGTTTTTCTTTCTGAATTTTCCTTTTTCTTTGTACTCCCTTTACTTGGAAACTCTTCTCTCTTAACCGCTGAAAACGTTGCGTTTTATCTCGCTGGATCAGTAATCCTTGAAAGCATTCTCATGGTAACCACAACGGGTTTATTAGAAAGATTTTCGCGTAAACTCTTAATGGCTACCGCCTTTATTTTAAGGAGCAGCGCTTTTGTATGCGTTATCCTATCGCTCATGCCTTCTGCATGGTTGATCTTTTTTACCTTAATGGCTTTTTCGAAAGCAATTTCAAAGCCATTTTTGAGAGAAATTTTATCAGAACATCTCAAGGGAAATGCTCTTAAGCGCGCATTAACCCTCTATTCGTTTTTTCAAAATGCCGCTGTCGTTATCGCTCCTCTTGTTGCAACGAGCGCCATAAAATATAACGCATCAGCTTTTCTCATGGTTTTTTTTGCACTTATTGGTTTGTATCTTTGTGTTTTATCCATTCAAATTGTTTATTACTACCCGCATAAAACATTATCTCTTGAAAAGGATAAAAAAACAAAGAAGCCTTTTCTTTCTTCTTTAAAAACAATAATACATAATCGTTCTATTGCTTATTTGCTGGTCACGGCTTTGCTTTGTGCATTCCTCATGGGAATTTTCATCACCACCACGACGCTTCTCAGTAAATTTGACAGCAATCTCGCTCCTTATAGTGGGGTTTTCTTTTCAATTGTTGGCATCAGTATTTGTATCTGGCAAGGAATAATCAATAAACATCTCAGCCTTTCTGATAAATCAACTTTCTACCTATTATGGCTTATGAGAACTTTCGCTGCATTTTTCCTCATGGGTGGCATCTTTACCGCTGTGACTGCGTTAATTACCTACAGTGTCTATGAATCTGTCATGGTTCCAGAAATATACTATCAAGCAGGGAAAACAACTACATCCCTCTCTGCCAGTGTTCTTTTTAGTTATATTCTTGTTATTTCAAATATTGGCCAAGCTGCCGGCTCATGGACAAGTGGATGGATCATCAGCCATTTCAACAGTCATATCGCTTTTCTTTTTGCCATGATTATTGGTGTCTCCGCCTTTGCTTCTTGCCTTTGCCTCATGCAAACTAAAAAAAATAAGGAACTTCCATGTCGCATAAAATTTTTGAAAACCGGTGGCACAACAAGAGTGCCTAGAACACTTCGCCACAAATGGCTCAATTATGAGTTTGTAACACACTTTGCTGCAAAAAACTCGAAACTGTTTTTAAAGATTTCTCTATAAAATCTGTTGCCAATTATCTCACAGCTGGAGGATTATGAGGTGGATTTTTATTTGCTCATGAAATTTGTCGCCTTCTCAAAGTACCATATTATCCATTTGCCTCTATGGTTGATCTTGAGACTTTAAGTGCAGCTATCGAAGAATTTTCTATCGATACCATCATTTGCCTGTCAAGTGTTGCAGATAAACTTATTATCGTATCTCGGAAGCAAAAATTAAAATCTCTAAAAAACCTATTTTATCTTGGAGAAGCCTTTCAACCTGAATCTGTTTTGAAAATAAAAGATATAATCCCTGACTTAGCTATTAAACCCCTTAAAGCTTACCACCCAAGAAACGGGCCCCATAGGTTTCCAATGTTCTAAATTTGATGAGAACATTTATCATCTTATATGCCCCCCGCAAAAGGAAAAAAGCCTCAAGGCTTTGGCAAAGAATTAACAGCAAAATAAGTCAAATATTTTTCGCCCTCCAAACAACAGCAACATTAAAGCATATATTCTTAAAACATGCAGTATACCCCAAAATGCTTCTCCCCCCATGCACCTTACAAGAACAAGAGATCGTCAACCTCATGGAAAATCTGTATCAGGATTTTTTTTTACCACTGGTCGAACTTCACAAACAGCTCTATTAAATGCACTCTCAGAAGCAAATAAAATAAATCTTATAATCAAAAAATGAAATGTTACGGAAAATCCTCAGTTTCAAGGCAAGCATAAAACTCATTCTCCTAACGAATTTGCTAAGCAATGTTGGTGTTTTTATGGTCGTTCCTTTTTTGGCGATCTATTTAAGCAAATTGAATTCTCTCAGTGCGATAGAAGTGGGGACCATCATTGGTATTGCTTTTTGGTGTCAAAGAGCAGGCTCTCTTTTAGGAGGCATACTTTCCGATTATGTCCATATCAAAAAAACCATGCTTTTGGGTTTAGCAATAAGAATTCCAGGCTATCTGATCATTGGTTTTACGCATAATTTTTACCTCCTGCTCCTCTCCTGTGTCTTCATTGGACTAGGAAGCAGTCTATATTTTCCTGCTGCAAAATCTTTTTTAGTAAAAAACGTCTCTCAAGCTGACAAAGTCGACATTTTATCGACAAGACTCATTTTTTCCAACATAGGGACCGCCATAGGCCCCTTGCTTGGAATGCTTATTTTTAAAATTCATCCTCCTTTATTGTTTAGTTTTGTTGGCTTTCTCTTTTGTTTGTTATTCCTTCTTAATTGTACATTAAAAGACAATACCAATACCAACACACACAATAAAATACATTTTTCTGATTTTAGAAAGTTACTCACCAACAAGTCGATGCTTGGCGTTTCACTGTTCACATTTTTGTTCAACTTTTTTTACATCCAATTCGAAATTACCATACCTGTATTCAGTGATCAGTTTTTTGGAGGAAGTGCTGCTTCTTTTATTTTTGTCTTGAATGCCTTCATCGTGATCTTTTTCCAAATATCTGTTTCAAAATGGGCATGTAAAGAAAATTCCAAAACGCCTCACATATTATCCTTTGTTTTATTTGGACTCTCATTCATTCTCCTCCACTTTCTTGAGCATTCTTATTTTCACCTCTTCTTAGCGATCATCC
>NZ_BAABIZ010000037.1:0-8994 GCF_039543045.1 Bartonella jaculi | reverse complement strand
CAGCCTGTGGAGAGGAAGGCTCTGGCCAATGTCTTGTGACTTTGGTGAAACCAGCCTCGAAGAAGCAGGAAATCAACAGTAGATGTAATCAGAAATGAGAATATTTACGTAAGTTTGATAGAACGGCTTACTAAAACTCGTTTGGCTTCTTCAACAAGCGTTTTATAGTGTTTGCTCTCTTCTACTAATGTAAAAGCTTTCACAAGATGCATGTGAAGCGGTCCATAAATATAAACAGCTTTTTCAGTAGGTCCCATTTCATCCCAGTTGCTTGGAAAATCAAAGCGTGTATCACGGTCATCATCAATTAACTGGTTTTTTAAATCATAGAAAGCTTTAACGAGTGCTTTTTTGAATGCACGCACCGTATCATTGTTACGCATATAGGTCATGAGTAGAGTGGCTTGTGGTTCATTGAGGATAGCAACTTCTCTCTTTTGACCGCCTTTACCGTCTCTTTTACTCACTTGGATTTGAAATGCGAGTGAACCAAAATCCTTATGATTTGCTGTTTAAAGGGTGCGATTTCAAATCCAACCCTCATTTTTCCCATTCATTTTCATTCACCAATATTTAAAGGAGCATAAAGTATGGCAACAGGTTTTTTACACGGTGTTGAAGTCGTTGAGGTCGACGACGGCACCCGCCCCCTTCGCGCGGTTCAATCGGCAGTTATCGGGATTGTTGGCACGGCGCCCGATGCTGATGAACAAGCCTTTCCTCTTAACACACCGGTTTTGGTTACCGGTTCTCTTTCACAAGCCGCTAAACTGGATAAAACAGGCAAGCGTCAAGGCACATTGCCTAATGCTCTTGATCTCATTTTCAAGCAAGTGGGAGCAATTGTTGTCGTCGTACGTGTGAACGAAGGTGATAATGAAAGCGCGACACTTACCAATATTCTAGGCGGTGTGAACGCAAATGGTGCTTATGAAGGCGTCCACGCTTTGATCGGAGCACAATCCATTGTGGGACAAACACCACGCATTCTCATCGCCCCAAGCTTTACGCACAAACGCCCTATCAGTCTTAGCAAGATTGATGTGATAAACCAAGGAAGTGGTTACACACAAGCAACCGTTAAAATCGAAGGCGGTGCAGAAGCAGAAGCAATCCTGAAAGATGGAAAAGTAACTTCTGTTGTCATTAAAGACAGTGGCTTTGATTATCACACCGCCCCAAATGTGACGATTGAAGGAGATGGCACTGGTGCGACAGCCAAAGCCGAAATCAGTACAACCTCTAATCCAGTAGCGGCAGAACTCATTGGCATTGCAGAGCGTCTGCGTGCTATTGTGGTGCTTGATGCACCAAACACAACAGATGAAGCAGCACTCAGCACAGCAAAGGATTTTGATTCAAAGCGCGCCATTATCATTGATCCGTTTGTAAAAGTGAATCGTGATGGAAAAATTGTAGAACAGCCAGCAAGTGCAGCAGTTGCTGGTGTCATTGCCAAAACAGATTTTACACACGGTTTTTGGCATTCACCTTCAAACAAAGTGATCAATGGCATTGTTGGAACTGCGCGCCCCATTGATTTTTCCATTGGTGATCGATCAAGCCGCGCCAACCTTCTTAACGAACAAAACATCACAACCATTATTCGCGAAAACGGTTATCGTCTTTGGGGTAATCGCACCCTTTCAAGCGATACAAAATTTGCTTTCTTATCGGTGGTGAGAACCGCAGATATGATCAATGACGCCATTTTGCGCGGGCATCTATGGGCTGTCGACCGCAATATCAAAAAAACCTACATGAGTGATGTCAGTGAAAGCGTCAATGCCTATTTGCGTGATTTAAAAGCACAAGGCGCCATTCTTGGGGGGCGTTGTACACCCGATCCAGAGTTGAATACAGCAAGCGCTATTGAAGGCGGCAGAGTCTATTTCAATGTCGAATTCACACCAACAACACCAGCAGAACACATCACATTCCGTTCACGCATTGTGAATGATTATTTAGAGGAGATCTTTTAATGACCGTACCTGTTTTACCAAGAGTTCTGAAATATTTTAACATTTTTGTCGACGGTATTCCCTATCAAGCAAAGTGTGAAAGCGTCACCCTCCCGAACTTGAATTTGGTCGTTGAAAACTATCGTGGCGGAGGCATGGATTCCTCCATTGAGGTTGACCTTGGTCTTGAAACTCTCTCCCTTACCATGACCATTTCTGATTGTTCACCAGAATTAATGGCGCTGTTGGGACGCACAGATGTCGACATCTCATTGCGCAGTTCAATGCAAGCGCAAGGGACGCCGGCAGAAGGGGTTATCATTACCATGAGAGGGCTTTGCAAAGGCTTTGAAATGGCAGAATGGCAACCGGGAGGCAAAGCAACTTCTACAGCTACCTTCACATTGCAATATTTCAAATATGTCCAGAAAGACGTTGAAATCGTTGAGATAGATGTCCTCAACTTGGTGAGAAAATTCAATGGTGTCAATCAACTTGCAGACCACAGAGAAAACATAGGATTATAAAAATGACTATACAACAAACTGTTACCCATCAATTGCTTATCCCTATTACCTTTGAAGGAAAAGAACACGCCGAAATTACCTTACGGCGCCCCAAAACAAAAGATTTGCAAGCCATCGACAAAAAAGAAGGCATAGAGCAAACAATCGCTATGATTGCACGTCTTTCTGAATGGCCACATGAGGCTATCAGTGAACTCGATATCAATGACCTCTCAAAAATTGGAGAAATTTTGGAATCTTTTATCAAACGGCGGGACACCTCGACTGGGAAACCGCCGCTAAACTGATTGCCGATATTGCCATTGTGTTCCATTGGTCTCTTTCAGAGATGATGGAAATGGAACCAAGAGAGTTGCTCTTTTGGCGAAAACAAGCAGCAGAAAGGTATAAGACAAAATGAGTAAAAAAGTTGCCGATGCAAAGGTCAAGTTGTCTCTTGAAGACAAACTCACCGCGCCTTTAAAACGTGTGCAAGAGAAATTCAATAAACTTTCAAAAACATTATCCCATAATTTGGGGATTCCGCGCTTTTCTGCTGCTGTCAAAAACATGACAAAAAGCCTTCATGGCGTTCAAAGTGCTCTTGGCATAGCGGCAAGTCGTGCTTCGGTCTTTACCGGTGTCCTAGGGCTTGCTGGGGGTGGTCTTGTGGCAAGTGTGACCGCCGTTACCATGAAAACCATGCATCTGGGGGATAGTCTTCACCACGCATCACGACATTTGGGGATGAGTGTTGCATCGCTTCAATTATGGGGCGATGCAGCCGATAATTCAGGATATTCCGCTGAACTCTTTCAACAATCTCTAGCAACTTTAAATAGGCGTTCTGCGCAAGCATATGCTGGACAAAAAAGAGGCATTATGGGCTTTGAGGCACTTGGTATTTCGGTAAAAGATGCCTCTGGAAAACTCAAATCAAATTCGGCTTTGTTGGAAGAAATTACCGACAAGATGAGTAAGATGAAAAATCAAGCACAAAGACAGCATATTGCTGCTCTGCTGTTTGGTGGGGATGGCAAGGAAATGGCCGCCATGCTTGCGCAAGGAATGGCATCCATTAAAGAGCTGTTTGCAAAGGCTAGGAAAGGAAAATGGCTGATAGGTGCCGATGTTGCACGCTACGCAGCAGATTTAAGCGACAAAATGGGAGCCTTTAAGAAAAAAATAGGCGGTATCGCTAGCTTTATTGGCGCGCGTTTCATGCCCGTGATCAATGATATGATTGACGGTTTTTCTCGCCTGATTGATGAAAACCGTGACCTCATTCAAACAACCGTTGCGAGCTGGGCTAAAACCTTAAAAAAAGTCCTTAATGATTTGCTTAATCCTACCTCTGATTTAAGAAAAGGCATCAGTGATCTTACAGAGAGAATTAAAGGCTGGTTTCGCTGGCTAGAGCCTTTGGTTGGTGAAATAACTCTCTTTAAGATAGGTCTTATAGCCCTTGGTTCCTTTATTTTTGGTCCACTCATTGCCGCATTAGCAGCCGTAGGAGCCGCATTTGTCACACTTGGTATCACAATCATGACCACACCCATAGGTTGGATACTTGGTGGTATCACGGCACTTGTTGGAGCTGGATATCTGCTCTACAAAAATTGGGACAAAATCAATGGCTGGCTGCTTACATCACTAGCCATAGTAAGCGCAGTTTTTATCAGGCTTGCTTTCGCTCTTTCAGGACCAGTGCTTTCAGCCTTCACTTCCGTTGGTTCTAAAATTACCGGTCTGGCTGCAAATCTTGGAAAATCCCTGCTCTCAAAAATAATCGTAGCAGATAAAGCTTTTATTAGATTTTCTGCTACTCTGGGAAGATCACTGCTTTCAGCATTAGCCTCAGCTGCTTCTGCAGTTGCCAGTCTTGCTTTAACTCTTATAGGTACACTGATTTCGGCAATAACTGCCGTTGGTTCTGCTTTTATATCGCTCGGTATTGCTATCATGACCACACCTATCGGTTGGATAATTGGTGGCATTGCAGCTCTTGTAGGCGCTGGATATTTGCTCTACAAAAATTGGGATACGGTAGTGAACTTCATAAGCAAGTTATGGGATTCTTTTGCTAGCTTGTGTAGTAGCGTTTTTGGTAAACTCTTTACTCTGTTTAAAAAGTTTTCACCACTCTCTTGGATTGCGAAAAAAATCAATGCATTGATTGATTGGCTGTTTGGGGTCAATTTAATGGAAGCAGGTGCCAATCTGATTGGAGGACTGTGGGACGGTATCAAAAGCAAGTGGACTGATCTATGCAACTGGTTTAGCGGCATGATAAGCAAATTAACCAGCTGGATGCCTCATTGGATGAAAGAAAAGCTCGGTTTTAACGTCTCAATCAACAAAACTTCAACCCAAACCATTAAAACCTTTACCGATGAAACCAATGCTCGGGCAAAAAAAATGCTGGATACAGCAGTGGTTACAAATACCCCACCTGAAAAACGCAAGAGTGGTTTTAATACAAGTGTCGTTGAAACAGGACAAATGCAAGCAACAAATGCAAAAGTGGGTGCCTTTAAAACTCCAAAGCCAATTACGGTTCATAAACCCGTTGAAGTAGACGCCCGTGTGATGATTTCAAATTTAAATATTTCTGTTCCCAATGGTTTAAAAGACGAAATCCGCGCCGCCGTAAATCAAGCCCTTGAACACTATGCCAAACAACAGCGTTTGGCTATCGCCTCCAGCCTTTCGGATTAAACATCATGATGTTAGCTTTAGGTAGTTTTATCTTTTCCATTGAAACAGCAGCTTATCAAGCCCTCGATATGACCTATGACATCCCATGGGTAGAGCAAGGTCGATTGAGGCGCAAGGCTGCTCTTCAATTGCCAGCTGTTGCCAATGCAGCATTTTCCCTAACAGGTGTGGTTTATCCAGACTTTAAAGGCGGTTATAGACAACTGGAATATTTACGACAAATGGCACATCATGGTCCTCACATCCTCGTAACGGGTCAGGGGAAGATTTTAGGAAAATTTGTCATCCTTTCTGTAAAAGAAAAGCAAAGCTTCTTTCATCAAAATGGCGCGCCTAAAAAACAAGAATTTACCGTCAATTTGAGAGAATATGGTGAAGAACTATGAATGATCTTTACGTAACAAAAGAAGGCGATATGGTTGATGCTATTTGCTGGAGATATTATGCCAAGGGTCAACAAGCGCTTGCTGTTGAACGCGTCTATGCAGCGAATTTTGGTCTTGCAGACTATGGACCCATCTTAAAAGCAGGTATCACCATACTCTTGCCGGCCCTCCCCTATCCTAAAGCCACACCAGTCATTAGAATTTGGGGTAGCAAATCATGAAACCTTTTTGCATGGTTCTAGCAAATGGAGAAGACATTACACGCGTGCTGATGGACTATGTTTTGTCGATTGAAATTACTGATGAAGCAGAAGACAAAAGTGATCGTATCACCATAGAGCTTGATGACCGCGCCCGTGACAGTGATAACGGCTTTCTTGATATTCCTCTCATAGGAACTATCCTTTCTGTCACCCTTGGCTATGAAGGTGGTAAAAACCGCGATATGGGCGCCTATCTGATTGATGAAATCTCTGTAAGCAGTCCACCACAAACCTTAAATGTTACAGGGCGTGCTGCTTCTATGAACACGTCCTATCGAACACCAAAAAGCCAATCCTATCACCAACAAACCCTTGGCAACATTATTCAAAAGATAGCACAGCGCAATGGCTATACAGCAAAGGTCGACCCTGCTCTTGCCAAAATTGTTGTGCGTCACATTGATCAAACCGCAGAAAGTGATATGGCTTTTGCCACACGCCTTGCAGAAGAATATGATGCGGTCGCAAAGCCCGTTGATGGCAAATTGGTGCTTGCCAAACGCGGTGAAGGAAAAGCCATTACCGGTGAAACACTCCCTATTGTTGTTATTCATGAAAAACATTGCACCTCTTGGGATTTTAAATATAGTGCACGCGATGAAGCAGGTAGTGCCAATGGCTTAGCAACAGATGCAGGAGATGACCAAAAAGCCGCCGCTGATGCAAGGGAACCAGAGGAAATTGAAGAAGGCGAAGATGTGATCCATATGGATGAAAATGATATCCCTAATTTGCCTAAAGCAGAAATACAATCCTCTGAAAAACAAGAACAAGAACAAGAGAAAAAAGGCGGTGTCCTTGCAAGCTATCATGATATCCGCACTGGTGAGAAAAAGGAAGTCAAAGTTGGTAAAGAACCTTTTCATGAACTCAAATATACCTACCATAACCAATC
Source organism: Bartonella jaculi (assembly GCF_039543045.1). NCBI lineage: Bacteria > Pseudomonadati > Pseudomonadota > Alphaproteobacteria > Hyphomicrobiales > Bartonellaceae > Bartonella > Bartonella jaculi. The sequence continues at coordinate 2,265 of NZ_BAABIZ010000037.1, read as the reverse complement.
AGAAGCGGTTGCAGCCATTGCTGCTTATCGCAATAAATCATCACGCGGTAAGTCTTCTTTCTCATGTGATATCGGTGGTGATCCGTTTGTGCAAGCAGAAGCAAAGCTTATTCAAGAGCCCCCTTTCCGCCCCTATATTCCAACAGAATGGCGCATCAAAAGTGTCAAACACAAGTTTGATAAAACAGGTGGATATACAACAAAAATAGACTGCGAACTTTTTGATGAAGCGCAAGAAGATGCGGCTGGAAACGTTGCAAACACAACACCAGACAAGGATGATACCCTTGATCCAAACGCCCCACCAAACGCATGCGACGAAGGCGAAGGCGTAATCCATATGGACGAAGAGGATACATGATAGGTTATAAACCAAATGTAGAGCCCCTCATTAAAAATGATTGCTTAAATACCTCCCTTCCCCATCTTTAAAGGTGGGGAGGTAGTCAAGATGCTTCTTCTAAAGCTGCTTGTTCCTTACAATTATTTTGGATAGGCGTTAAGCTAATCTGCAAATTTAAAGCACTCAAAACACTAAGAAAAGTAGAAAGCCGTGGGTCGCCTTTATCACTTAAAGAACGATAGAGGGACTCGCGATTTAAACTTGTCTCTTGAGAAACAGCTGTCATTCCTTGTTTACGTGCAATAATACCTAATACATGTGCAATATAACCACTATTTTTAGTTTCTAAAGCATCATCTAATAAAATCTTAAAGTCTTCAGGCGTGTTAAAATATTCACTTACATCAAATTTAGTAATTTCCATGTTTCATTTCCTTTACTAATTGAAGGGCTTTTTCGATATCTTTTTGTTGTGTGGATTTATCACCAGCATTTAACAATAAAATGATTTGTTTTCCTTGTTTTACAAAATAAACCCGATAGCCTGGTCCATAATTTATTTTTAACTCACCAATACCACGGAAATATTCCACATCACCTAAAAGACCATATTCAAGGCGCAAAATGCGTGCAGCAACCTTCTTTTGCGCTTGTTTGTCTTTTAATGAGTCTAACCATTCTATAAAATATAGTGTTTTTTTGACAATAAATATCTGTAGCTTATAAGATACATAATAAATAATGTCAAATACATTCTTTTGTTCCAATGAAAAAGCTACATAAAGCTTAACCAAGCTATCTTTCCGAAGAAAAAAATCCAATTTTTATTTTACTATTCCTAAAAATACAGCCAAACAACGTTCAATCTCCAGCATTTCCTTTGCTTGAAGAGAGCCAAAAATGGAACTCATTTTGTCACATCTTACCGTCATAATCTTATCAATCATTACTTGCGAAGGTTTTTGCAAACCATTTTTAGCGTTTGGCTGAATCGTAATGCGGAGTAATGGCGCATCAACAAGTGTACTTGTAATTGGTAAAACCGTCATGCTGGTATGTTCACTAAATTGATTAGCTTGAATGATCAATGCGGGTCTTGGTTTACCAAAATCACCTTGTATCGCTATTGTTACCAGAGAACCACGCATCATTCTGTCCAACCATCAACATCCATTAAAGATTGATCCATAAACAACTGTATAGATGTATCAGCTTTATCCATTTTTGCTACTAAGCGACATTGGCGGCGACACTCTTCTGCAAAATTTGGCTGGCGTATATCTGGAACCCAAATCTGCATTAAGCGCAAACCTGCTTTTCTTTGCGTATTGCGGTGTTTTTGAACCCGTTCATTAACGTGCATTGTACCCATAATAAAATCTCCATTATGTTTCATGTAACGTATAACACAGAAAAAAGTTACATGAAACGAGATTTTTAATAAATGCAATAATTACAATTTTTAATATTCACTCATCCCCGCCTTGTGCGGGGCTTTTTTTTATGGAGAATCATATGCGAAAAATATCAAAAGAAGGGCTTGCACTTATCAAACAATGGGAAGGTTTGCGTTTGAACGCCTATAAAGATGCCATTGGGGTGTGGACAATAGGTTATGGACATACAAACAGTGCTGGAAAACCTTTTGTTCATAAAGGTATGACAATCACTGAAAAGCAAGCAGAAGAACTTCTTTGCCAAGATTTAAGACAATTTGAAAATGCTGTTGAACGCGCTGTTACGGTCTCATTAACGGATGAACAATTCGCGGCGTTAGTATCTTTTTGCTATAATATAGGAACAGCAGCCTTTTGTAACTCGACACTGTTAAAAAAGCTCAATCAGGGTGAATATGAAGCTGTCCCTGCAGAGCTACAGAAATGGACCCAAGCAGGCGGAAAGCGTCTTGAAGGTCTAGCACA
>NZ_BAABIZ010000036.1:0-9091 GCF_039543045.1 Bartonella jaculi | reverse complement strand
TATGAACTGTTATGAGTGATAGCTGCTTTTCATTTCATTTGAATGACACATGCGTTATAACATTTGCATCATGATTGGCTTTTTATGGTCTATTCATACATGGCAATCTTATATAAAAAATGGTCAATTTAAACACGCATAAAAGGATGGATTCTTGAGTGGATTCATATAAAATAATTGCACATAACATATTGACTTTATTGTGTTTTTATGCAATATTTGGTTCCTGCTCCAAACAAAGAATTGCGTTTTATTAAATAACCCACGCGCATATAATTAAAGAGAGAAACGATTAAGCTTGCACCAATCATGCCAAACCAATACCCTATAAAGCCATATTCAAAAAAATGTGCCAAGAGCATGCCTCCAAATAAGCCTATCCCCCAATAGCTTATTGTGACAACAATGGTTGACCAAAACGTATCAAGCAAGCCCACAAGTATGCCATTGAGCATAGCCCCTAAAATGCCAAAGGCAAAAGATAATAAGACAAACGGAAGCAACGCCCAAGAGAGAACAATAACGCTTTCCTCAGCAATATCAAAGATAGTTGTAAGGATAAATTCATAAGAGAGATAAACAACCCCTGATAAAAACAAGACATAAGCGACAGCAAAAACTGTGATACTCATACGTAACTGTTTTAGAGCCATATGATTCCCATCTGCTCGATACCACGCTGCTATTGTCGCGGCTGCACTAGAAATCCCTAAAGCTACCACAGAAATAAGCATATCAAGACGCATTCCAATCGTATGCGCAGCTAAAGCTTCGATCCCAAAAGCTGTAATCATGAAAGCAATGACAGAAGGGAAACCTTCCGCAATAAGAAGACGGATACCTATGGGGATTCCTACGAGCAGCAATTGTATGATTCGTGAAATTTCTAACTTTGGTTTCAAATAATGAAAGTGAAAGGAACGAAAAGTAGAATTGCGAGCCAGAATTATTGCTACTGCCATAACAATCAAAATACGGATCAAACTACTCGCAATTCCAGCACCAAAGACACCTAATCCGCTTGCAGGACCTATGCCAAAAATAAGCGGCCAAGAGATAAGAAAATTCACGAGGATAGCCGTAAGCATAACCCAGGTTAAAGGCTGTGGATTACCAATTGCTGACAGTAATCCACGGCTATTCACATAAAGATAAAAAAACACCACCCCTATCGCAGCGCCACTATTATATTCCTGCGCTATATGAGCAATTGCCTCATCTTAGCCGAGAAGACATAAAATATTCCTCGTATTAAGTAAAATGATCGCACTCATCATTCCAATCAAAAGGGAAAGCCATATTCCTTGATCAAACCATGCCTTTAATGCATCTCTATCTTGTTTGCGAAAACTTTCCGCAAGTTTTGGGGAAACCGCGGTAATAATCCCTAGCCCCAACAACATAACAAAACTAAACATACTCAGAGCCAACATTGTACCACTCAAGGCTTGAACACCTAAATGCGCCACAAGCGCTGCATCTGTGAAGGAAATCATCATCTGAGAGATAAAACCAATAGCCAGAGGCATACCAAGAGAGAGCAATTGCTTCATCACAGAAAACATTGTGAAAGACCCTTCCCTATTGAAGGGCCTATTAAGATCAGATCTTTTAAACAAAACTGATTGATTTTTTCCGTCAAGTCTTTCCACCGCAAATCTTGCCTAAAGAATGCATAATGAGAACTCATTAAGCTAAGAGGAGATGCCCAATTCTTAAAGGAGAAGCGCAATGCGCCTGTATTGTTTTTTTGGACTTCATGCCATGCGTTTTTTTGTACAACATTATGCCCCCAAGCACTTATAATCATTGATAAAATATCCTCAGCAAGCGTTTGTTCATCTTGCAATCCATTTTCAGTATTTTCAATAAAATTTTTTAAAAGACTTCTTGATACAAAACTTGATATGCTCCCTCTAAAAAACCAATTCTTGGTAATAAAGAACTGTTGAAAAATATAAAAAATAAACGAGGGACTAGTCGTCCTGTTTGAAGATTTTGTACAACGCAATCAGCTTCAAAATCAAGATGCAGATCCACAACGATCTGAATATCAAACGCTGTCTTTTAACTGGAGAGGACGCACACGTCCTTCAACCGATAGCCAAAATAGATCTGTGGCGGTGGACATGAAATTTTTCCATTACGCAAAAAAAGTCCGAGAAGCACAGGTTTCTTAAGGAAAAAACAAGAGAAATGAGAATGAGAACAGTTGTAAAAATGAAAATGGCACTGCACATGATACATCGGTGTGCTAACTTTCTACTAGTATAAAAGATCGACGAATCAAATTAAATATGTTTTGCAAATAAGCACGAATATTTTGCACCACACTAGGTTTTATACAACTGCAAAAAATCTCCTTTATTCGACAGCAACTATCGCAGCGCCCCTAAAACGACCACGCTTTGGAATAACCACCTACCAAGCTATCCACTCACAACTAAAGATTCGCCATCAACCAGAAAGCACTTTATGACTAGACGCGCTCCAACAAAGCACAATACCTAATAAGCAAAGCGATAAACTCCATACGAATAGTCATTTTCTTCAAAAAATGATAATTTGAGGCCGCGTTCGAATTCAATCTGGCGCATTCATTATATCATAGCTCCCACATGCCGGCAGCATAAATTTGTCATCTAAGGATAAATCCAATGGAATAGACATATTTCTTACAAGAATATCATGCTCATAACAATTTGAACCAACGACATCCACTAAACTAAATTCACTGCTCATATCTCGAAAAGACAAAATTTGCGGCACTCTATTTTCGTGATACTGTGCAGATCGAGCACACGTCCCCAGAGCCCAGATTGTAATTAAGTTCGTACCCTTCCGCTCTTTTATAGAGCTAATATTTGAAAATAAATAACCATAATCTTCAGATATAATACGCCTAGGTTCAATAATTACCGTAAGCTTATGTAAATCACCCCCCAATTGTGACAATGCCTCATAAATTTTACGAGGGTATTCGTCATTGACCATCACGGCATCGCAGAATACTGTGAAAGTCGGATATCTCCCGCCTAGACTGATAAAACTTATCTGATCCTTCAATGCGTAAATATCCTTTCCAGCCTTAGTTAAGTTGGATACTCTTAACTCAGTCGAATTCGAATTAGAGCCCACATGCAAATGCTCCCCATTAAGCTTCATCCTCTTGGACTCTAGCAAAGAGAATGCGGCATGTAACTCCGCCGCAGTCATACCAAAACGCGATCTATCCTCGTTTGCCAGTACATGACACAATCTCAATGAGATTTTATGCAATATGTCAAAATGGCGGGAAAGAGCGATGATGTCATGTAATTCGATAATATTATCACACTGGACATTTATATTGTTTTCTAATAGATAATTCTATCTCTTCTCAAAATTTTACAGGGATATTAAAAATATATCTCTACTTTTAAATCCATCTTTTTGCGCTAATGATATTTCATGACCAGACGCAAATCCCAAGTCCCAGCAACATAACAAAGCGTCACACGTGATAAACTTTATGCTGCCCGTGAGATCGGCGTTAACCGGATCAGCTTCGGTGTACAGAGTTTCATTGAGCAGTTCCGATCATTGTTTAACCTCACCTCAACACGTGAACAAATCAAAAATACCGTGGCCTGGTCACAAGAGATAATTGGACATGTCGGTTTCGACATACTATATGGCATGCACAGCCAGCAAGCCGAAGAACTATTATACGATTTGAAGCAAGCCAGCGAGCTTCACCCTGAAACCATCAACCTCTATGCAATCAACAATCTGGCTATCACGTCGCAACTGCATAAGTCTTACACACAAAAAGGACTAAAACCATCCAGTCTACAGCATCGACAGATGCTTCGCTTATTTAGCGACATCGTTATGCGCAGCTGCGGCTATGCGCCGTGTAATGGGCATTCCTATATCAAAATTGCCAATAACACTCCTCTAACGCTCGCTAAAACAAGTTCCGCTAATTATTTCCGCTATCACAAATATTTGCATGGTTATCATGACGATTATCTGGTTGGCTTCGGGACGTCAGCACTGTCGATTCTCGGCTCACTCGTCACACGAGCCAATCCCAGTCGAAGCGGATACATTACCGACATACAACTTAAAGGAAAATCCAAAGTATACTACAATTGGGTATCAGCGGAGCAACAAGCCTCCAAGGCTTTGTGTATGCGGCTACCTTATAACGGCTATGCCAAAAAAGAAAGAATTGACTGGATCGTACTCCCCTCTTTCGTATACAATAATCTACAACAGCTTATAGGCGCAGGTCTCATCGCAGAAAGTGATAACGATCTCCAGCTGACTCAGTGTGGTTGGCAATGGTATTCCAACCTGATGTATTTTCTTCTACCTCAAGAAGATAGGGATATCTTGGACGACTATGTCGCAAACATGCTGAATACAACCGCCGTACTTGATGGACCAGCGGAAATCTGTGTGGCATCTTAAGGAGAAAAGAATGTTCACGCTTTTTGCCAATAAGAACATACGCTATTTTTGCCTAACCGTTAGTCTGCTCGCCTTACTCAGCGGTGCTTTGCGCACTGCTATCCCGCTATTAGCAAGACAATCTGGATATGACGTCATCGGAGTAAGTTGGGCACAAGGTCTCTTCTCATTAGCATGGCCAATTTTTGGCATCCTTGCAGGCACTTTACTTGATCGCTGCGACAAGATAAAACTTGCCACCTCGGCTCTCCTCATCTTCATGCTCATGCATATTATCCTGTTCGTACTGCTTATGATACAGATTGCTCCAGCCGAACAAATTTTCTTCTATGCAACCATTGCTGGGTTCATCGTCGTTTCTGCCGAAGCTTATATAATGACAATTCCGCCACTTATCATGGAGGGAGAGCGGTTGATGACCTTCTACTCAATTGTCTTGTTTTTAGATTTCGGTGTCTCCTCTTTTCTTGCCCCCATCATAACAAGCAGCATTTTAGTGCATAGCACACTGCTATTTCTCGGCCTATTAATCGTGCTTTTTATCACGTTGATTTTTACCGCTCGCCGTGCTGTTCTGACATCGCCAGCACTTGATAAAGAAAACATCACTTTCCGTTATATCATTGCCGGCTTTCGTTTCATTTTTTCAAATCGGCATCTCAGCTCCCTTACATTACTCACATTCTTTATATCGGTGGTATTTGGAGCATTCCTAACCTCGTTCATCTTCTTCGTTACCGACGATCGGTATCTGGGCCTACATAGCAGCCAATATGGCGTGATGTTTGCAGCCTACGCGCTTGGTACAATGGCAGGTGCCCTCTTTGCACCGCGTATACGCTATGCACTGGTGCGCCTAGCTGTTCTCGCTGACGGCTTAGGAACGGTTGCCTTGCTGCTTATTCCTGCCTTTTCAAAAAGTGCTGTCGTCGTATGGGGCGTCACCTTTATCGCTGGCGTTGGAGCAAGCTTATGGTTTATTGGTGTTACTGCCTTCAGGCAGCGTCTCACACCAAAGCAACTTCTCGGGCGAGCTAATTCTGCTTTTCGGGTGATAGGCTATGCTGGAATGCCGATCGGAAGCTTTTTGGTCGGCGTCCTTGGTTCTTTTATATCATTGCAGTTTGCTGCCACCTTTATCGCTGGACTTCTATTGATAGCTATCGCGATAACGCTTCCATTTCTTTGGCAGGCTGATCATATAGACATACCCAACCCTGCCACGAGATAAAGCTATTTTTAAAAAAAGACACAGTCGGAAAAAGCACACATTCCCTATTCCGCAATCGATTGATCTGTTTTTTGGACGAGGAAATTATCACCATAATGGCTGATAGAGCTAAGGAGCACTATGGAATCAGACAAACAAACGTTAAGGGCAAAACAGACCCTTTACGTTGCATTGGGCGATGATCTCAACGCCTATATCAAGGATGAAGAAAGCTTATAGCGTACGGAACGCACTTCTTAACCAAAAACTCCGCCCTCACAATACCCACTTATACTCCAGTTAATCCATCACCCGCTATTATACGCATCTTTGCACTTTTCCGTTACACTTAGTATAAAATATGTCTATGAATATTTCTTTTATACGTCACAATTCCTTTTATCCTATTTATTTCTGTATCCTCTGCAAATTTACTTTCATGCAAAGTATTGTATAAGCAATTCTCTTTATTTTTTAAGTTTCTTATGCTTGTTTTATTTCTTTTCGCTTATGCAAGTCAGTTTGTTCAATCCGCATTACCACATTTTGATCATTTTGCTTTTTTCGCCTTGCTTTGCAAGAGCAATAATCTTGCGCTCTAAATTGGCGCGCTGTTTTGCATCATTAAAGACGGCGATTTTCTATTTCTTCTTGTGCTCTATTATGACACTTACAAATATTATCAGCAAGCTTATCAATTGGCACTAGTCCATCCAAAATATGTATATCTTTTGGCATTGTCATATTTCTAACAAATCGAAGAGCTGAATCTCTAATTTGACAACATGTCACCATAAGTAATTTTAAAATTTCTTTACATGCGGCATAGCTAAGCACAATCTAGAAAAAAACTCTAATAATGACGGTGTCTGCCGACTATATACCTAAGCTTACGGGTTCGCATCTTATGTCTCATCATAAGGTGCACTTGCGCACTCAAAAGCAGAAATTCTCTATTCCATTGAAAATAAAGCTATAAATCTAAAAAATACCTTTTTAGACAAGATCTCTGCTCATTAAGACGCTTTGGTTTTTTTGAACAAAAAAAGAAAAATACGAGAGAAAGGCTTTTTGTTCTGTTGCCACTCACACGTAAAAAAGGACCAAGAAACGCGGAGTTCTTAAGGGCAAAAAACAAAAGAAATGAAAATAGTCGCACAAAGCTAAATGGTACTGCACGCGATACATCAGTGCTAACGTTCTCTTTAAAAACACACAGATAATTACAACCAGCTTCAAAAAACAGCCTTACCAATGAAGTCCTAGCTAGAGGGTTGCGTGCACAACGCAATAATGACACACTGATTCCCGCAAGCGTGCTTCACATATTGTACGCGTAGCCTGTACGGAGTCTGCCGCTCCTAAATACTCAGACGTAATGCTACTGGGTCGTACAGTGACCGCAGTTGCACCCTTAAACACCGGTTCCACCCATATCATAATGCTTGACAAAAGCATTATGCCATCATAGCAACCGCTTTGCGTATGGGTTCCACAACATAGTTCTACAAATTGTTGACGCATTGCCAAGCTAAGAATTTTCTTGCCCACCTACGCCAATGAGACCATCACTATCCTCTTTTTGAATCGTAAAACAAAATGATTTACCATTAGCGATAAACTATCTGCTCAAAGTCCAGCGAGCTTAAACTCATAGCATTCTAAACCTTTAGGCTCGCTCTTCCCCCAAGGGGGCATCGTCAGATATATCACTTCCGTCACGTATTCACGCACTGTGACAAAAAAATCTGAAACTATAAGGCAACGCTGCGTTTGTATGCAGCGTTGTTGTTAAGAATAAGCTTCTATTGAGAGAGTTCTGATAGGAAGTCCCCATGGTATAGGAATTAATTTGGATTCTTTCGAAATGCTCTATATAAATTTAATGTGCCGCCCCAAAACACACCATCAGTGAACCCACTTAAAAGACCAAAAAGAAGATTAAAATCAAATGCATATTTCAAATCAGGTTTAACATGGAGAAAAACAATCAATGTGAATTTGATGACAAAAGCGATAAGAATAAATATCAGCGTCAACGGCGTACCAGGCCGAATAATTAAATCCGTTCCCTCTTTGATTTTTAAACGCGGAGTGGCACGCCAGAGCAACCAGCCAACGCCAACGCCGATCATCAGCCCTGCCAACATTGAGAATGCTCCCCAGCATGGGAACGCCAGCTGGTTAATCACATCGCTTCCGCCCAAAAAAAGAAAGACTAACGGCAATAGAAAAAGGCGGTTAACCTTCATTTCCCTATCTTTCAATGCGATTATTCCCCTCGCGATGAGAAAAATAAGCAAAATCCAGGCCCATAAAGGGGTTTTAGTCAGAATATTAAACAATGACATATTATGCTCCATGGTGTTTCACGCGATAAAAATATTGCATGACATGAGGAAGATATTTAGAAAAAAGAATACCAGCAAAAATTAAACCCATAGTGACCAACCAAATCTGGGGGGAGCATGTAAAAAAAGCCACTAGAAGACCATTGGCAAAAAAGATGATTACCCAAATACATGTAATATATTTATTGATGAGATAAAAGAGGATATGTTTGCGTTTTTCTTCAGGAATACCAGCAGGAGCATAAAAAATGGTAAAGGGTTTTTTTACCAGCAAGCTCATCAATGAAACCAGAGTAAGTGACAGATAGCAAAAAACTGTAGGGTAGTTCAGTAAAAGTGTAGACCATCCAGCGAAATAATTAACAAACAGGACAATAACTGTCAGAATGTTAGTAATCATCACGGGTTCTCTCTGCCGGATAATTTTAATATTCACAGCAATAATGAACAATAAAATCACAGTTAAGATGAGAGAGCGCTCGACCAGAGTTAAAACGTTTCCATTGATAACCCAGGAGTAAATACTCCACGGAATAAAAGAGATTATTATGTTAAACATGGCGCATCCTCCTTTTTATATTTGATAGAAAACTTACCGTAAGTGATTCGTTTTTTAGTTTCCGTATGAATATAAAAAACGCCACCCGGTTCACACTCTGTATCCTGTTTAATGGTCAACTGATAGGTATCTCCCGGATAAACTGCTTCAATGAACTTTACTTTTTTCAGCGCAACAGATGCGATATTTTTCGCCCTACCCTGTGTGGACAAAGCCAGAACCATCTCAATCAATAGTGAACCAGGACATACGGCGCGGGAGAGGAAATGTTCCTCAAAAAGCGGGTGATGCGCATTAAAGGAAAAAGTACAAGAACCTCCGGTTACGGAGGAAATCTTACATAAATCGCCTAGTAATGGAAGAGCGGCTTTCTCAGAACACGAGCTAGGGTTTACACAGTTTACTTGTAATCTATTTATATCTATGTAATAATACGTATTATGAATAGATTTGTTGGGATAGGTAAGGCCGCTCAAGCTTTGGGGGTTTCTATTAGCACTCTACGACGTTGGG
>NZ_BAABIZ010000035.1:4652-9658 GCF_039543045.1 Bartonella jaculi | reverse complement strand
GCAATTCAACGGCAGCACGCACTTGCAAATCAGAACAGTCCACAAGATCAAAGGTGCCTAAATCCACCGTTTTTTCTGTTTGTCTGTAGCGGGCGGCCAACACCCGAAACGCCAAGGCTTCATCTTGGTGCGCGCTCCAGCTCTGCGCATTAACAGAAGAAAAGCGAGGACCCGTCACATAAGGGTGGCTCGAGACATATCTTTGGTTGTCTTTATCAAAATCTCCAAGTTTGGCGAGAGAGACGGAATGATCCCCATCATCAGTTTTAAGCACAAAGGCGGTAAGACGATCATCGGGCACTAACAAAGGAACAGCATAGCGTGCGCCAGCCCAGCCTGTTTTGGCACCCTTCATGGAATAGGAGGTTTGGGCTTGAATATCAGCTGTCGGATAGCCGTTTTCGGTAGTGACCAAATCAATCACTAGATCATGGTTTTGATTGCCTATTTTACAAAGATGGAAATCAATGCCGGTGATTTGCCGTGTTTCATCGGGGGTAAAGACTTGTGCTTGCGGGTCAAATTTTGTCCAGATTTTCACCGTGGTGGTACGCCGCATCACCTTCACATCAATCACCCCTTGACCGGTAAAAAGCCCCGTTGCTGTTGTTCCACCTCTGCCGCGTGCCACAACATTCTTTGTCCCAGCCGTAATGTTTGGAGGAATCTTGAAACTCCCTTCAAGGGTGCCTTTGCTATTGGCAACAAGATGGCTTGTTGGCAAGACATTGACACCATCAAAGCTAAGGCTTTCCAAGATTTCACCACTGCCAAAGCCTTCAATCTTAAAGTTCAACGGAATTTGTCTTAAAAAATCGATTTGCTCCCTTGTTGTATTCACCAAATCATCACGGATTTCTGTCTTAACGATGCTTCTCCCACGGTTCCAGCCCATATTGAGTTGATTGGTCACACCAGAGAGCCAATCAGTGCGCTCAACATGCCAAAAGTCTGTCGCGGGGGTAAGGGTGACTGTACCAGGCAGGGGTGCAAAATTTTGATAAGGATTGATCTTTTCGCAAGCCGTTGTCAACTCTTGCGCAATGATCACTTCATTGGTCCAGTCAAGGGTGACAGGGGCGTTCAAGGGAGCGGTATAGAATGTTGGGTCAATGGCAAGCTGTAAAATACCGTTTCCCACAGCCCCTGTTTGTTCAAAACCTTCATCTCGATAACTGTCATCGAGAAAAGGATCAGCAAACATACCTTTTTTGGCAACTGGCTCTTTAGAATCCACATTGCTTTTAATGCGCTCTAATTGCATCAAGCGGTCAAGGGAGAGCACGCGTTGAAAATAACGCCACATCTCATCATAGGGGGCAACACGTGTGCCATCATTGACCACAAGGGGTGTTTCAAGCCAGTTATTGGTAATGGTGGCAAGAGAAAGCACATCTTCGGGAACACTGGGCGCCATGGGTTGGTCTGCCGAAACCCCTTTGATATAAACAACATCACCTCCTGTATTTAATCCAATACGGTCAATGCGGGGGAGTTTGTAAGAGTAATTCACGATAATATCACCGTTCATCGCGCCATCTGAGACAGTGATTTCTTGTGCTGTAACTTTATCAGCCTTCACACTTGCGCGATATCGATAGGTCACCGTATAGCTACTGCCAGGAAGTGGTTCATCGCCCATAGGTGCCCAATCAATGGTATCTCCGGTCTTTTTAAAGTCCTTGCCTTCTTTAAATTCCTTACCTCCTTGAATGATTTTGACAAAAGAAGTGATACTTTTGTCAGGAACGCCATCACGCCCAGATGTAATAGCCCCGCGGGTGACATAAACGGTTTTTTCTTTCGTCAATAAAATGGAATGAACAGCTGCAATGGGGGTGTAGTAGGTTTTAAAGGTAAAGCTTGTTTTTTTGCTTTGAGGCGCAAAAATATGGGTTTCACTAGGAACTTCACTTGTCGAAAAGTCTTCCATCTCTTCATGGCGCAAGGCGGCTAAGCGTTTGCGTTTAAAGCCGTTGATATTGGCTTCTCCCTCTTGGATACTGAACACTTGCTTTTGTCCCTCTTGGCCCAAAGCTGTGACACGGCAACCATTCACGATATAATGCCCATGGGCGCGGTCGTACGTCGCAATAGCTTGCATGGCTGGTTCAAGCAGAGAGGGAGATTTTTGATCAATCAAAACACCATCTTGCAAAATATAGACCGGAAAGAAAGCCCCTTGCTGGTCATCATCTTTGAGAGCCCAGACAAGTTTTGCCACCTCACGTGCCGCACCTCCCTCTCCTTCTGCTAAAGATCCTGGAACTTGTCCTAAGAGCTCTGGGTCCTCTTCATGAGTTATCCAGCTTTTTTGCAGTTTTACACCGATTTCTATGCGTCCAACCATAGAAACATTCTCTAAGACGGCATTTGAGACAGGAAAAATATCGCCGGCGATATAAATCTTGCCCTCTGTTAAAGTGACAGTTCTTGTATCTTTATTGACAAAGGCGTCCGCCCGTTCAACACGGTCTCCTTCTTGTGCCACAAGGCGCCCTAAGCGGTTATGGCGCCCCCTTATGATGGTTTGAACTTCATTGAGTTCTCCTGCTTGAAGAAAAGGGCGTTGTCCATAAAACACAACGCTTTGTTGTTCATCTTTGCCACGAGAGCGATCAATTGCAAAGGGTAAGCCACTTTCATGCTTCATGTTAAAACCTCAATAAAATCTTGAATTGTTCGCGAACATCAGCACGCAAAGAAATGTTGATAGGTGTTTTAAGGATCTCCACACCACCACGCAGTTCATCAGCCCCTAACCAAAGTTTACCAGGGGGTGTTTGTTCTACGAGAGAGCCATGAACGAGGAGGGAAACAGAGGCGGCTTGTTTGCCGTCAACATCCTTAAAATCTGTGCGCGCTGCCAGAAACAGCATGGTGCCTATCGGGGAGGGTTGGAATCTGCCACCTGAATGGTGATAAACACCCTCCAAAGCTGGTTCAACAGGCGCTACAGCATAGCATCGGCGATAGCCAATCACGGCATTTTGGCTGTCTCTTAATACGAGATAAAGCGTGCGACTACGAAACCACTCTGCCATGAGAATATCGCGTTCATGTTTTTTAACCGAACACCACGGAAAGTTTGCCAAATCCCATGGGTAATCGATTTTGTTCCAGCTTAATTCTTCATCCCCGTCATCTATCCAATTGCCAATAAGCCTGCCTTCTTCTCTTGTGAGAACGCGCTCTATCTCTGTCGTGCGCCCAAAGGAAAACAAAGTGCCCCCAGCTGTTAAGCGCACACCGCTTTCATACTCCAACATGCTGTCATCAAGGCGTGACATATTGCCTTCCATAGCCCCCACATCATAACCCATGACACCACGGCGAAAATCAGAGCGCAGACATTTGGAAAGGTCGGTGATTACTTCAATAGCTTCAAGCTGCGTTCGTTCAGGCAAGTGATCAAAGTAGAGTTGAAAGGAGTTCCACCATGCCCGCCCCGTCCAGGCGGGTTGAAAGCGTGCTGTAATCCCTAGCCATTCAAGCCCCAACTCTATTGCCGCTATAGAGCCGCGAATATTTTGCCATGCAAGCCCTTGATCAATCAAATCATAAAGGTTAGGGAAATAAGGGCTTAATTCTTGTAAGCCATATTCGTCTCTTAAAAAGGGCAACCAAGAAGGCGGACGCGTGATAAATTTGGCGCGGGGTATTTCTTCGAGTGCCT
This sequence comes from Bartonella jaculi, assembly GCF_039543045.1. Taxonomy (NCBI): domain Bacteria; kingdom Pseudomonadati; phylum Pseudomonadota; class Alphaproteobacteria; order Hyphomicrobiales; family Bartonellaceae; genus Bartonella; species Bartonella jaculi. The sequence goes on along the minus strand of NZ_BAABIZ010000035.1, from coordinate 5,982 downwards.
TTTTAACATGAGGGTCAAAAGCCATTGCTTCTGCCAAACAGCGTTCAAACAAGCTCGAATTCGGTGGCAAAAGTGAGGAAAGCATCAATAAGCACGCCCCCGTTCAGACAAGACAATCTCCCCTAGTGCAACCGCTTCATCAGGTGCGACCAAAATATCCTCACAAGGGTGCGTTATGTTCACATGGTGGACACCCTCAACCATCAAGCGGCTTAGTATCCAACTTAAAGAGAGATCACGCCCAAGTTTTTGCACACGCGCCCATTCTGCTCTTAAATTCTGCTCCGCTCTTTCCAAAACAAAGGAGCCTTCATCCGGTAACAACCAAAGATCAGCAGAAATATCGATCATCCGCTGCACCGCGCTTTTCACAAGGATATGGTCATTGGTCATTTTAACGTGGGGGCAATCAAGGGCGGCTTGCACCTTAGCAATCAAAGCCTCATCAGCCACCCCTGAAGGGGCGTCACTAAAAAGCGCAACATGAATAAGCGGGCTTTTAGCCACACGATAAACAAAAGCATCTTTGACATGGATATCACTGGAGAGAGCAAAATATTGATAGCGTGGTGCTGTCCCCCCTGTAGAATGCCCTTGCCGGCTTAAACGAATGCGGCGGCGAAAACGCTCATCATCCTCATCTAAAAGGCGCGTGACCCCATGAAAATCCCCCAAATGGTCTAAACTTGTGCCATGCGCAAATGTGAGCAAATTATCCCGTGCCACTTCATTCATCCGCTGGCGCAACAGCAACTCTTCATAAGCCGCCGCTTGTAATTGAATGACCACGGGATCATAAGCGGTCTTTTCCACATTGTAAGGGATATGATGCGCCGCAAAAAGCTCAGTCAAACGCGTGATCTTTTGCTCTAAAATGGCTTCAACAGAAAGCTCTTCAATAATTTGTGGCAAAGGGAGTTGTGGGAGAGGTAAAGGTTCAAACTCTGTCATCACCAACCTCTAAATTGATGCTCATTGGCTCTTTGTGTGACCAATCCCCCAAATGCCCATCGGGATAAAAAACACCCGTTAAAACAAAATGGAATGTGCCTTCACGCGTTGCTTTGGTCAAATCAATTCTCTGCAACGAAAACCCAGGTTCTCCGCATTCCGGATCATCGAGCGCTTGTACAATTTCTTGATAAAGACGTAAAATCGTTGCAGGATTGGCATTGGCGTCTTGGAATGCTCCAACATTACATCCATAATGGCGCCGCAAAACCCGTGTCCCAATCCTTGTCGTCAAACATTTGCGAAGTGACTGTTGGCAATGGTCCCAACCATACAACAGAGAGCCATCCTTTTCGCTCATCCCGCACCGCATGCTTTA
>NZ_BAABIZ010000035.1:3262-4555 GCF_039543045.1 Bartonella jaculi | reverse complement strand
ACCCATAATGGCGCCGCAAAACCCGTGTCCCAATCCTTGTCGTCAAACATTTGCGAAGTGACTGTTGGCAATGGTCCCAACCATACAACAGAGAGCCATCCTTTTCGCTCATCCCGCACCGCATGCTTTAAGCACCCTTTGTTGTTTTCACGGAAGAAACAGTTGGGGACGCAGAAACAGCAGGGGCTGGTTTTTCAGCAATCTGACCAAGAAGAAGCGGATATTTCGCTGCCTCTTCACTTAAACAAATTTCCTCACCCTTCCCCGGTGAACGCTGACCTGCCACAAAATCGGCATTGGTTAAAATAACATAAGTTTTCTCACGCATCATAAAACTCCTTCATCTCAAAGAGGACTAGAGGTTGTGGAGGGACCCATTTTGACCCCACCATGTTTGTGGCTTGCTCCAACAGATTTTTGATTGTGCTGCAAATCTTCTGCTTGAATCTGCACGCAGTCCGTTAATTCAACACGGGTTGATTGATGACAAAGCATGAGACCTTGTGCACTCAAACGGATTTGGTTTTCCCCATGGGAGAGAATAAGCTCATCCTTCGTGATACGCAAAGCACCACCCGCATAACAAAGCGCAAGCTCTTGCGGCGAGCGTGCCTGGTTTTGTGCATCCTCACTATAGCTATCGCGCACAACCAGAGACGCAGAGCCAATTTCACCATGGGGGTTTAACAAGCGCACCGGATCACCAATGTTTAAAGGCATATTGCTTGAAACAGCGCCAGCAGCTTCTTGCGCTTGTAGCCAAGGCGATAAAACCGCTTGTCCATTAACACTCTCAGAGGAAAGTTTCACCCGCACCCTATGCCCATCAATTTGCGCCACCCGCCCAATCATGTGCTGGTTGGCAAGACAGCGTTCAAGCGCATCAAGACGCTTCATCATTTGCCGCAAGGTGTCACTCAACAAATGCGCATCATTCATGGCAACACCTCATTGTCTAAAGAGATCAAACCACTTTTGAGTTGTCCCTCATCACAAAAAATATCTCGTCCCAACTGATGCAAATCTTGGTGCCATTCCACCACGCTTATCGATACACCGCGCTGCTTAATCGCCGCAGAGATAATCGGTTCAATCTGCACATCCCGCGGGGCACCCAAATGCGTTAGCCCCCACAATTGCCCGCTATGACAAAGCACCGCAATGGCTTCTGCCAAAAGCCAACTGGAAACATCCCGCTCTTTGCCCGTGGTGATAATAAAAGCCCCTAAATGAAGATCAGCACTCATCTGTCCAGAAGCCATAGGATTTAAACGACTTTCTAACACCGCAACA
>NZ_BAABIZ010000035.1:0-3164 GCF_039543045.1 Bartonella jaculi | reverse complement strand
CTTTGCCATTTTTCGGGAAAATAGCCCCACCCAATTGATGAATCCGCGCATAAACCAACCCAGAGCCCACAATCACCTGTTCTGGTGAGGCTTTCATATCAATGGAGCGTGAGAGCGCCCCACTGGCATAAAGAATGGAGGTATGGGCATAATTGTTTTTCCACTTCTCTCCTTGGGCAGACGTTTTTTCGCTTTGAATGCGCCGCCTTGTGCTCTCTTGAATGAGGCGCCCAACCCCTTGTGCCAAAGTCCCCATCGAGTTATCAGCACCCTTTTGTAAAAAGGATAAAGCCGCTTCAAGCCCCATCTCTTTAATCTCAATATGGCTTGAAACAGACATGTTATCTTCCCATCACACGCGGTTTAGCATGGAAGAAAGCACCATCACGCACGGGACCATCTTCACTCATAATTTTAGGTTCATCGACCCCCAAACCCGCTTTGCCTTCCGCAATGCGTTTCAAGAGTTCAACCGCCTGTTTGTAGCGATCTTCAATAGTTGTGGTCAGTGCCGTATGGCGTATGGCTAAATTATAAACAGCAATATTGACACAGATCATGCCAAGAGCCGCCGGCTGTCCAGCAATGGGGACCAAGTAGCGATGAGAGAGATGCACATCAATCTCACCGCTTGCTTGGTTTAGAGCAAGGGCAATGGCTTGATCTAAAAGCACTGGATCAGACTTCTCATCATCAAAAGCACATAAGTCTTTTAAGAAATCATCACCCCAGAGCTCTTCAATCAATGTTTTGCTTGCATAAGCCATGTTTCAAAGTTTCCCTTAAACAACATCTTGCAGCAACACACCGGCATCTTTGGCGGCAACCAATTCGCACACCCGTTCACCCACACGCACCCGTTTACCACCTGACAAACCAATATCTGGATCATTGATCACCCCAGAGATACGCTCACCCAACTGAGCACTAAAGCCCCAACTGATGAGAGAACCATCCGCCTGTTGCTTGGTGGGATCAATGTAAAGCAGAGCGATCTTATTGCCCCAAACGCGTGCCAATTGCGCTGTGCGTCCTTTGCGGGCTAAATTCACTTGCGATTCACCAATCAATAACCGATTGGGATCTATTTCCATCAGATCAGCAAATTGCGCTTTAGTCACAAACCCATCAGCAGTGCCACCCCCCTTAACAGCTTTGATGATTTTGGGATGACGTTTGAGTTTTGACCAAACAACTTTACCCATGACAATGGTGTTGGGTGTATAGACGAGAGCTTTATCCTTCGCCTCATCTAAGGTGGCATAAGGATCTGATTTGTCATAATCACTGAATTTATTCTCACCTTTAAGCGTCATCACCCGCTCTGGTGCATAGTTTTTGCTGTCCTGCACAAGTTCTGCCACACGCACTTCACGCCCCAATTCCAGCAAATTAGCCAGTCCTTCCACGGCTGTTTTTTCAGGGTTATAACGAGAGCGCTTTTCTGCCCGTGCGCGGGCTGCTGCTTCAATATCTGAATTGGGAATAAGATCATCAAGCCCGTAATCTCTCACACTAGCTTCCCGTTCAAAGGCAGAAAATTCCACCACATTCGGGCGCCCTTTTCGCCCAATTTCAAGTTCAGGGACCGTAAAACTTTCCGCCAAGGGAAATTCACTATATTTAAACACTTCACTTAAAACACCAACACGGGGCAAAACTTTATCGCCAATAAGAGAACCTGTTGGATTGCGATAACCAATAGCAATAGCGGTAAGTGTTGGATCAATGGGAAAAGGTCTGTTCATCATAAGCCTCGATTAATTAATTTTAAAAGAAATAACATCACCAGCAGAACCATCACTCATGGCAATGCCAATGGTGCGATCTGCTGCTTCTGCCTTAATAGCCTGCCCCTTGGGGTCAGAGGTTAAAAAGTCACCAAAGGAAACATTGCCTCCACACACCACTTCGCCCCAACCGCATTGAGCAACATCGATCATTTCGCCAGCCTTGGCTTTGCAAGAGCCGGCAGTGCCTAATAATTTATCAGCCTTACCAGTAGCTGTTGCCACCATTCCATCACCGCGCGCTGCAACAATGCAATAAGGAGAGATCTCTGCTGCAGTGCGAAAAGATTTAATCAAAATCGTCGTACTCATGATTGGCGTTCCTTTTGTTCATAAATATAATCAACCGCTTGGCTAATGGTGATGTCGAAGCCTTGTGCTTTCTGCTCTTGTTGATAATGGCGTGCAGCAAGTGCAATATCTTCTGGCGCAAGCTGATGTTCTTGCACCAAGGCACATGTTTCTAAAGGGCTTGTCGATGCGAGAACTGGCAACTTTTCTAGCAAAGTTTGAAAATGTTCCATGCCCCCTTCAAGGGTACAAAGGGCACGATATTCTTCACGTGCAGCAGGCAAAATCTTGCCCTCTTCAATCGCTTTGTCTAAAAGACTCTCAATCGTCGCCTTTTTTTGCTCTTCGCGCAAAAGCGCTAGATCTTCTCGCGCTTTTGTTAATTGGGCATTTAATTCCACCCGTTCTTTTTCGCGGGTTGCAATGCTTGCTAAAATTTCTGCAGGTTTTGCATCTTCTGCCAGCTCCAAAGCACTGGCAATGGCTGTTAAATCCATCATTTTCTCCGTCAAAGTTGTTGGGGACACCACAAGGGATGTCGAAAGGGGTATTGAGGGGTGTTCACGGCTTAAAGCCGTCATCACAAGGGCAGGACGGTTCACCAGCCCTGCCCCTGCCAAACTTAAAATCTCACCATTTTTAGAATGACGAAACTCAGGGGAAAGATAGCGATATTCTCGGGCCATAATCTTTTTAGCTGCCATATCGGTCCATTTAACCCGACCCCAAATCGCACCATCCCGCTCTGCTAATTCTTCAATCCAACCGCTAGCAGGCGCTTCCAAGCCGTTCCTCGCTCGGTGATGTTGCCCATGCTCATAATCAATCACAAGCGGTCCTTTATTGGCTGCAAAAGCCTTTAAAATCCTTTGTGGGTCATAATGCCATTCCCGTCCATCACGCGCCTTCACATTTGGCGCTTTGGGCAACAACTCGACCCATTCCGGTGCTTGGCTAATAGTAAGATCTGAGCAAAGATCTATGAAATTGCCATGAAATGTCTCGTCATGACATATCTCAGCCTGCCCTTCTTTTTGATCTTCGTAAAATTCTTGCTCCATACATTGCCTATTGCTTTACAAT
>NZ_BAABIZ010000034.1:0-9790 GCF_039543045.1 Bartonella jaculi | reverse complement strand
GGCATAACGATTGGCATCATTAACAATACCACTCTTTTTATCGGTCTTAACACATTGACGACCCATAACCCATTCAAGAGCAGGTTTGCCATTTACAATATACTCATAAGCTTCAAGAGGGATATCTATTATTGTGATATTACGATTATAAATAACAGTCGATTTATCCTTTACTTTACTATTCCCAGCAAATTTCATTTCTGTCACGTAATAGAATTCTTTAGGATTAGGGATATCCATAAGTTTAGGGTCATCCTTTTTAAATGAGACTGGATAAGGTTCCACATCTTCATAATTCACGTGCAAATGACTCAGTTTACGCCCTGCTGTCACAAATTTCCAAAAATCATCAGCAGTGTTTACACAAGGGATACGAGGCAATTCTTTAGAGAGGTTATCAGCATAACGAGTACGATAGTCTTCTGAATGTAAAAGCCCGTAAAGGTAATAAAACAGATCGTCTTTAGTAATGTTTTTTCATTTGGGTATACAGCCTCAAAATGTGCTAGTTCGCATCTGTAATATCATAGCGAACTGGCTTTTTGCTTCTGTCGTAAATAGACTATAGTTGTGATGTTTTTTCTCATCAGATCATAGTAAAAGTGGATAGCTTTTTGTTGTTTCTAATATGTAACAGTTACAATAAATTTGGTATATTCTGTGTATTAGAGGCTTTCTTTATTCCCAAAATAGCTTTATATGCTGCGCCTTCGTATGAAGAGTGCACAGTGTGTAAAATTACACTTTAACAGGTGATGAGAATCTTCAGAGGTGGGGGAGATATTATGACTTATGCAACCAATAAGACGGGGATATATGGTGCGGTCAATGTGTTTTATGCTCTTTACGTCCATTCTCAAAAAATTGATCTGAACAAAACAGTAAAAGATTTTTACGCGGTTCGTTATTTTCGCTTTGGAAATGATGAGGCGTTTTATTTTGCACCTCACCTTGTGGGCAAGAATTAATGCATAGATTTTTCTCCTCTTTTGTGCTTGCCACGGCTTTTTGGTGCCTTTTCTCGTTGTCGAGTTTTGCACAAAACATTCGTGAGAAAGCAATTAATCAATCTGAGAGCATCCAACGGCAACAAATGCAACAACAGCGTTTTCAGCAATTACACCGCAGGAACGAAACGCATGGGATATCTTTACCGGATGATGATTCCACAGCATTTGATGGTGCTTCACCCCATACAACCTGCTTGATGATCAAAAGCATTAAATTTGTTGGCGCTGAGTTGATTACTCATACGGACCTTCATGATGCCATTTCTCTTTGGGAAGGGGGGTGTCTTGGTATTTCTGAAATCAACAAAGTGCTCAAAGCGGTGACCAAGCTTTATATGAAGCGTGGCTATATTGCGGTACGGGCTTATTTACCCGAGCAGGATTTAAGCGGCGGTCATCTTAAGATTGTTATTGTTGAAGGTGTGATGGAAGATATTACCCTTGATGGGCATAAAGTTGAGAGGAAATCCCAAGGAGAAATCATCACGGCTTTTCCAGACCTTATTGGGAAACCGACCAATCTGCGCCAGATAGAGCAAGGGCTTGATCAAATCAATCGGCTTTTCTCACGCCAAGCCACCATTAACCTTGGTGCTGGTGGCCATTCAGGTGGTTCGATACTCGATGTTCATATTGAAAAACAGAAGCCTTGGCTCCTCACTTTTTCTAGTGATAATCTTGGCGCTAAGGCAACAGGGCTTTACCAAACGCGCGTTAGCCTTTCTTTTGATAATCTGTTAGGTTCCAATGATCAATGGTCGTTTAGCTATCAGCGCTCCATGGATGGTGGACCGTATCAGTTCTCCAAAAATCGTCCCAATAGTGATACGGTAACGGGTTCCTTTTCACTTCCCTATGGCTATTGGACAGCAGGTTTTGATGGGACGTGGAGCCAATATCATTCGAGTGTTAAGGGAATATTTTCTGACATTATGACATCGGGTAAGTCTTTATCGCTTACACCGTGGATTTCACGGGTTATCGACCGCGATCAAAAGGGGAAGACATGGGTTACGGGACGTTTGACATGGAAATATTCTGATAATTTTATTATGGGGAATCGGGTTGATGTTTCCAGCCGCAAACTGGCTATAGCGACATTAGAGCTTGATCATTCGCGCAAGTGGCAGGGAGGGGAATTAAACGCTCATCTAGGGTTTTATAAGGGATTGGCAATTCTTGGCGCTTATGATGATAAAGAGCAAGAGAATGCAACAAAAAATGCTCCCAAAGGGCAATTTTCCAAATTGTCTTTTTCCCTAAGCTACGTGCGTCCCTTTTCGCTAAAACAGTTTAATTTTCGCTACAACACGCTGTTTGCAGGACAATTATCACCCGATACGTTGTTTAGTTCAGAGCAAATGTCACTTGGTGGGAGTTCATCTGTGCGCGGGGTGCGTGAGGCGATTTATTACGGCAATAATGCCGTGTTTTGGCGCAATGAATTGTCGCTATTATTGCCGGTTTTTTCTTCGCAAATGGGGCGTAAATTTATGAGCCAATTTGCGCCTTATGTTGCCCTTGATTTAGGGAGTGCAGCCAATAATCCGAGTAAAAACAGTTTTGGTGGTAGCCTCGTTGGGGCAACTCTGGGTTTTCACGCAACCGGAGAAATTACGGATGTTGATGTGTCTTATTCAAATATTTTGACCCAATCGACACCGAGAGAGAAGGACAATGCAACGGGAGTCTTTCAAGTGCGGGCATTGTTGAGGTTTTAAAGTACAAAAGCGGTAAAAATATCGCTGCGCTGTTTACACCCATATGGGTTGTTTTTTTTTAAGAGATAAAGAATTTTATGAGGAGCTGAAGATGCGGAGATTGAGAGATCAAAAGCACAAATTGGGATCTGGACGTGGATTAGGGCAGTGTGCTCTTGGTGTTTTGCAGCGAGGAGCCCATAAGGGGCTGTCACTGGTTTTAAGCTTTTGCTTAGCCTTTCAGCCTCTGTTATTGCAAGCGCAAGCGCTTGGGACGCAAAGACCTCCGGCACAAGAGATCCAAGGGGGGATAAAAGCAGCTGATGGAGTTGGCTCTGTTTTCCGCCCTACGGTGGGAGTAGCAGGCAATGATGTGCCGCTGATTGATATTGCACGCCCCAATGGACAAGGTCTTTCTCATAACAAATATGACAGTTTCAATGTTGATACCCATGGCGTGATTTTGAACAATTCGACTGAGGAGATTTCGCGTTCACAGCTTGGGGGATTGGTGCCTGGTAATAGCAATTTACGTCATACCGGTGCAGCAAAGGTTATCCTCAATGAAGTGATAAGCGCTAATCGTTCACGTCTTGAAGGGATGACAGAAGTTCATGGGTATACGGCTGATGTGATTATCGCCAATCCCAATGGAATTACCTGTAACGGCTGTGGCTTTATTAATACACCGCGGGTGACTTTATCGACCGGACAACCGATCATTGGATCCGATGGCGCTTTGAGTGGATTGCGTGTTGATGGCGGCGATATCACCATTGGGGCGCGAGGTGCTGATGGAAGTTCCTTAGATATTTTTGATCTTGTTTCGCGCAAGATCAGTGTAGAGGGTCCCATTCAAGTCAAGGGAGATTTAGCTGTTGTCGTTGGTCATAATCATTTTGATTATCACAAGCGCGAAGCAACTTGGCTAGGATCTGATGGCAAAGAAGCGGAATTGGCGATTGATTCCAGCGAGTTTGGTGGAATGTATGCGGGGCAGATCCGGGTGATTGCCAACGATAAAGGCGCCGGCGTTAAGATGCTTGGGAGTATGGTTGCCAATGCAGGCGCCATGAGGTTGACAAGTGATGGCAAACTGGTGATTGCCAAAGCGCGTGCCAAAGGAGCGGTGAAGGCTCACTCTCATCATGACAGTGTGCATGTGAAAGATCTACTTTTTTCAGAAGAAGCGGTTGAACTGAAGGCTTTGAAGCATGTTGAACTGGCTGAGCAAGCTCGCGTTGCGGCAAGCGGTGCTGTTGATGTGCGCGCCGATGTGATCAAGCTGCAGTTTCATGCTCTTTTAGCAAGCGGTATTGGGAGTGATGGCACACAGTCAGCGACGGGTTCTTTGCACTTAAAGGCGACAACGCTTGAAGCAGGGAATGGACGAATAGCCGCCGCTGATCTTTTAGAAATCCAAGCAGCAACAATTGATCTGAGCCGCATGCAAGACAATGATCAAATAGGGGTTTCTTCCCTTGGTGATCTAACCATTGAAACCAATCAAATCACCGCTTTAAACAATCATATTGGTGCCAAGGGGAATGTTGTTCTGAAAGCTGATGGTGCTCTCACAGTAGGTGCTGGTCATTATAGTGCCGGCGGCTTTCTTTTGATGCAAGCAGCAGATCTTACATCACGCGCCCATTTAGTAGCAGAGCAAAAAGTTGACCTTTATGCGCATCACGGTGCCCTAATCCAAGAAGGCAGTGTCTGGTCTAATGGGGAAGTAACACTTAAGGCTCAGGGTGCTCTCAATCACACTGGTGATATTATCAGTATGCAGCAGGTTGCGTTGACAGCGGGGGGAGTGCTCACGACCAGCACAAATAGTACGCTTTTAGGTCATGATGTGGTTTTGAGTGCTGATGCTTTAACCCAAGCGGGGACTGTGGAAGCACAAGAGGGAGCGTTAACCCTTCAAGTGCGTGGTGAGTTCATAAATAGTGGCACAATGCGCGGTGATAGCGTCGATACTCATGCCAGTTCACTCACCAATCAAGGCATACTTATCGCAACCGATGATTTGCATTTGATGATAAGCGCACAAGAGGGCACCGAACCGCAACAAGCTTTCTCACAACAAAACTTTCTTGAGAATACATCCAAAGGGGTCCTTCAAAGTGGCGGCGTTTTTGTCTTGTCAGTAGGGCGATTAGACAATGCCGGTGCGCTTGGCTCTAGTGGTGAGAACGTTGCCCTCAATGTGGCAGGGGATGTTAACAATAGCGGGCTGATTTACGCCAAAAAATCCACAATGCTCTCCATGGATGGTGATCTTACCAATAAGCATGGCTCGATCATTGCCGAAGAGAATTTGATCATAGGCGGGCTTGAGAAAGAACGTATAGGGCATGTGATCAATGAAGCGGGTGTTTTGAATAGTATTACGGGCGAGATGAAGCTTGTCGCTACATCCTTAATCAATAAAGGCGCAGAGGCAACAGATACAGGACAACAAGACCCATCGTTGCAGGAGCAACAGGATGCCACCCTCAAGGAGGGAGCAGCCTATATCTTAGCACATGGTGGTTTGCTGATAGATGTTGGCGCTTTTGAGAATGTTGACAGCTTTATCTCTACGCAAGGTGCCATCAGTGTTGTTGCAGACAGTATAGCGCAGGCTGGGCGCATGGAGAGCGAGAGTGGTGATCTTCAGCTGACCAGCCATGGGGATTTAACCAATAGCGGTATGATAGCAAGCAATGGCACTATTGCTTTGCATGCGCAAAACAATGTGGACCAAACAGGGCGCATTGTTGCGCAAAAGCGGATAGAGCTCTCAACCGATGGCACCTTGACGATGGGTGAGACAAGCCAGATTGGCGGCTATGATGTGGCGCTGAAGGCAGGCACCCTTAACCAAGCGGGGCTTATAGAAGCGCGAGGTGAGGAACTTACTCTCGAAAGCCATGGGGATTTAACCAATAGCGGTACGCTTGCAAGCAATGGCACTATTGCTTTGCGTGCGCAAAACAATGTGGACCAAACAGGACGCATTGTTGCGCAAAAGCGGATAGAGCTCTCAACCGATGGCACCTTGACGCTGGGTGAGACAAGCCAGATTGGCGGCTATGATGTGGCGCTGAAGGCAGGCACCCTTAACCAAGCGGGGCTTATAGAAGCGCGAGGTGAGGAACTTACTCTCAACAGCCATGGGGATTTAACCAATAGCGGTACGCTTGCAAGCAATGGCACTATTGCTTTGCGTGCGCAAGACAATGTGGACCAAACGGGGCGTATTGTTGCGCAAAAACGGATAGAGCTCTCAACCGATGGCACCTTGACGATGGGTGAGACAAGCCAGATTGGCGGCTATGATGTGGCAGTGAAGGCAGGCACCCTTAACCAAGCGGGGCTTATAGAAGCGCGAGGTGAGGAACTTACTCTCGAAAGCCATGGGGATTTAACCAATAGCGGTACGCTTGCAAGCAATGGCACTATTGCTTTGCGTGCGCAAAACAATGTGGACCAAACAGGGCGCATTGTTGCGCAAAAACGGATAGAGCTCTCAACCGATGGCACCTTGATGCTGGGTGAGACAAGCCAGGTTGGCGGCTATGATGTGGGAGTGAAGGCAGGCACTCTTACGAATGCTGGGCTGATAGAAGCACAAGGCGGAGAACTTACTCTCAAGAGCCATGGTGATTTCAGCAATTTTGGTACCATGGTGGGCGGTGTTGTTGATGCAAAGCTTGGTTCTTTCACAAATTCCGGTCAGCTTTTAGCCAGTGATAGCTTTACACTTGTGGCAGCAAAGGATGATCCGTCATTGGAGCAAGCTGCTTTGGTTTTCAATGCACAAGGTGGGGTTCTCAAAAGTGGTGGCGCTTTTGTTTTAACCGCAGATGCCCTGAGCAATGCTGGCAGTGTTGGTTCGAGTGGTGATGAAATTGCGCTCAATGTAACGGGGGATATAAGCAATAGCGGCCTGATTTACGCTCAGAAATCCGCAATACTCTCCTTGGATGGTTCTTTCCTCAATCAGCACGGCGATGTCATTGCCGAAGACAATTTAACTGTCCGTGGGTTTAGTGGAGAGCGGGCTGGTCATGTGATCAACAGTTCGGGGCTTTTAGAAGCTGTATCCGGCGATATGACCTTTGATGTCTTAGCACTTACCAATGTGCGCGAAGGGGGAGTTAAAGTTACCGATAAAGTGGTTGGTCACAGTTACGTGCGAGGAGGATGGGAAAAAATCCCAGGTGTTGATAAACACACAAGGATCAAGAAAAATATCGACACCACGATCATTCGTCAGCAGCCTCATTTTACCAATAATGCGGCACAGATTTTGGTAGGGCGTCATCTCACGGTCCATGCCGGTGATATCCGCAATAGCTACAGTTTAATTGCTGCCAATGGCAACATTGAGATGCAGGGCGATACGCTGCTCAATGAGGGGCGCGATTTAATCGAAACAACCAAGATTGTAACGGAAACACGCTACAGACACAAAGACTGTAATTTTTGGAAAAATCCAGGATGTATAGGGCACGGTGCAGACGAATGGGACGGACCTACCTTTACCCAAACAACCATGCGCACTTATGATGTGGTTTACGGCACGATTGAAGCTGGTGGCACTCTTGATGTTAAGGTTACAGATACTCTTGACAATCATGCGGTGCGTGAGGGGGCAGGTCAAATTGGCTTAAACTCTGGCAATAAAGGCTTGGCTGGAGTTAAGAATACCAACGTTAACGGCTTCAAACCGTTGATCAACTATAGCTCTGGCGATCAAGAGTTGGCTGGTGTTAAAGTCAACGACTTTAATGGCTTCAAACCGCTGATCAGCAATGATCGATTGGACGGCATTATCAATGGGTTGAAAGGGCACAAAGGGCTTTTTGCACCAAGCACAAAAACACCCGTACCAGAATCCATACAGGTGCCAACGCAAGAGGGGCTTAGCTCTGTCAAGACAGAGTTGGCTGTCAGTCAATCACCGGATGTGCCGTTTTTAATCGAAACGCGACAGGACTTTATCAACCCTAGCAAATTTTTAGGATCAGACTATTACTTAAAAAAGATTGGCAATTATAAGCCTGAGCACGTGTTTAAAAGGTTGGGGGATGCTTATTTCGAATATCGTCTGGTCAGTGAGCAAATCTTTGAACTGGCAGGCAATCGCACTCTTCTTGATGTTGAAGATCCTAATGCTCAAATGCAAAGGCTCTATGACAATGCTGTGGAGCAGCAAGGTCCCTTGGGGTTAGAGCTAGGCAAGCCATTAACGCAAAAGCAAATTGCTGGGATCAAAAAGGATATGATCTGGCTTGAGACCCACCTTGTCGATGGACAAGAGGTCTTAGTACCCCACGTTTATTTGGCACCAACTTCCTCTTCAGAGCATGGGATAAAAAATGCACAAGGACTGCAAGAAAATCTTGCCAGTGCGCGTTTGAAAGGGAATGGGGTCAGCTTGAATGCGGACCATCTTACCAATAGCGGTGCCGTGGTAAGTGATGGTGCATTGCATGTTTGGACCACGCAAACTTTGTTTAATAATGGCGGTTTTTTGGATGCCACCGGAGCTGTAGATCTCACCAGTGGCGGTCTTTTAGCCAATTCTTCCGGTGTTATTCATGCTGATACGATCACCATGACGGGTGAGACGATTGTCAATAGCACCGCTAAAATCCGTGATACGAATGAATATGGTTTTGTTGATCGAGCTGGGCAGAAGGGACAAATTCGCTCTGATCATGAATTAAACATCCAATCCTTTGGTGATCTTGGCGCAGAGGGTGGGGAATTCACCAGCGGCGGTCCGATGACGATGATTATCGGTGGTTCTGCCACATTTAGTGCATTGGCGCTAGAAAGTGAACATAAGGAGACATTAGAAAAAGGGCATTATAACGCCCAAAGCCGTGAGCACCGTTTAAGCGAAATCAATAGTGGGGGTGATCTTAACCTTGTTACGAACGACACCCTCACCATGGATGGGGTTAAGGTAAAAGGAGAGGGCAATGGGAATCTCACCAGTGGTGGTGCTCTCACTATGTCTTCGGTGCAGGACGTTAACAGTTTTGACTTGGATCTTAGGGGCAAGGAAGGTGACAAATCGAAGCAAAAGAATAAGTTTCGTCAACAGTCAACAGAAGTTACGACAAACAAAACCACGATAGAAACAGAGGGCAACCTCTCCATGCACGCGCAAAATGGGGATCTCATACTTGATGCCATAGGGGCAAAAAGTGGTGGCGAGATGCATTTGGCATCAGATAAGGGGAAGATCAAGTTCCTCACCAACAAAGACCAAGATTTTAAGTCTACTTATCAGCGTAACGAAAGCTTGTTGTGGTGGAACGAGAGCGACAAAGGTCACTCTCAAGAGACTATCGAGCATGTCACCATAGATGCTAAGGGGGGCATGAAGCTTGATGCAGGCAATGGCATTGTTGTTGAATATAAGGCAACCGGTGATTTTGACAAATCCCTTGAGCAACTGTCTCGCTCCCCAGGCATGGCATGGATCACGCAGCTGCGCGATGATCCAGAATTATCCAAGCAAGTGGATTGGCAAGCAGTTAAGGCTGAATTTAAACATTGGGATTATAAAGCCCAAGGTTTGACAGAAGCCGGAGCCACTTTGGTGGCATTGGCTGTTACAGCCGTCACGGGTGGAGCAGCCTCGGGCGCTGCCGGTGCTATTACCAGTGCTTTAGGGCTTGGCTCTAGCGCTGCCATGAATGCGGCGATGCAAGCTGGTGTGCAAGCGCTAATTAACAAAAGCGCCGTGGCTCTTGTCAATAATCGTGGTGACATTGCGGCGGCATTGCATGAGCTTGGCTCTTCCAAGACTATTCTCAGCATTGTTTCCTCGATGGTGACAGCAGGTTTGACCAGCCAAATAACGGAAATGGCTGGTGTTGGACCATCTTTGCCCAAAACAGCTCCTTTTGTCGATCGTATCACCCGTGAAGCAGAAAAGAACCTGGTCAAAGCAGCCATTGGCACAAGTGTTCAAACGGCTCTTGAGGGTGGCTCTTTTGATAAGAACCTGATTGCAAACCTGCGCACAGCCCTGTCTGATACGGTTGGCAAGACGTTGGCGGAAGAGATCGGCAC
>NZ_BAABIZ010000033.1:0-10142 GCF_039543045.1 Bartonella jaculi | reverse complement strand
CTTCAACCATTGGCGCTTGAGGTTGAGTTTCATAAAATTTGACAAGTGCTTCACGGGATTGCTTTAATTGTTCTTCAGCACGTTGCTGTTCTATACTAGGGACTGTAATCTCTGAAGGCTGTTCAACTGGCTCTGCAACCGGCTCTGGAGACGTGACATCATGGCTCTCAACCGTTTCGACATCATGATCACTCTCAAAAGAGCTTTCATCATCAAAAACAGCTGGTTCTACTCTATAATCTTCATTCATTTCTGCATTCATTCTTTTACCTTTCTCAAATGCTTCCTCCTCGATAAGTGGCCGCTCTTTCTCGCATGATTTGATTATGCATCTGCTCATTCATAATGCGTTGCCGTTCTAATTCATGGCGTTGCTGCATCATTTCCGCTTCCAGTTCTGCTCTCTTTTGACGCATGAACAGTTCAATCTGCTTTCCTTGTAAATCCATCTGTTGCATCTGGGCTTTAGCAGCAATATCCTGCTGCTTTTCTTGCAACTTCATTTCTTGCTCCGGATTCATCTGCTGTTGCGCTTGTTGCGCCATCTGCTGCTGTTGTTGAAACTTTTCACTTACACGATTAAGCAGTGACGCCGGCAATGGGGAGTAGCGCAACAAATCAAGCATGATATCTGGTGTCACGGCATTTTGAAGCAATGGTAAGAGCTGGGTAATAATGCCGAAGGTGCGCTCTTTCTCATTAGGACTGGTTGGCGCATCATCCACCACAATATCATAATCAACACTCATCACTGCTTCACGGGTCAAAGGAATATATTGCGCATTCTCCTCTCCAGAAATCCGCACCAAACGACCATCAGACAAGTAATTCTGGATCAAGTGCAAAATAAGCTTACCTTGACGCTTGCGATACAAACGCAACCCATCAAACAAACAAGCAAGCAGATTTAAACTGGATTGACGCCGTTGTGCCTCCAAAACCCCTGCTTGTGAAACTTCTCTCGTCCCTATAAACTCTGGTGATAATCCAGTTACCTGATTAATAGCTTCTTTGGCTTCATTGAATAACTGGAAAAAGCCCGTGGGAAATTGAGAGACCGGTTTTGGCTGTATTTTTCCACCTGCCAAAGCTCCATTTTTTAAAACCGTGATACTGTCTGCTCTGCTCCAACTTTTTACGGCTTCTCTTTCATCTTCAAAGGCGCCCCTCTCTGCCATTATCCCGCCCTTAGATTGGCTGTTGAGAATATGCATCACCTGACTAAAATATTTATTTGCCCATCGCTGTGGGTCTTTAGTAGGACGTACAACCCCATAAAATTGACGCTCTATCTTATCAAAATACCCCGTTATACACTCCCAACCTAATTGACCAGCAGGAACCATCGGTTGATCAGGACATAACAAAACTTTTCTGCCTAAAAAAGCGCGCTTGACGACCTTTTTATTAAAAGCCGCCCCTTGAATATCGGGCATCATACATTGAAGTTGCTTAAATTCCTCTTCGCTATAATCACGAAGTTCTCCAGTGCTTAAATCGGGCGCTTTATAATATCTCTCGCTTTCAAACCAACGGCATTCGACAAGAGTGACCATTCGTCGACCGTTTTCAACATCAATTCCAATCTCATCATCATAAGCCTCTAAATCATTGTGATGAATGCCTTCATAAGCACTCCCATCTTTTGCCCAATCTGCACTTAGTTCGCTCCAATGGGCTTTGGGAAACATTTGCTTGGCAACTTCCAAGGGCTTGCGGTCTACGTACCATAAGCGTTGTGCATCGGTTAAATTCGGTTGTACTGCCGCGCTATCCCAAACCATTTTCAGAGGGTCTAAACGCGTAATAACTGGTTCTCCATCGAGGCTGTTTTCATAATCAAGTCGCGTATCGGTCCAGCCCATACCGCAAATGACAGCATCTTGAAAAGCATCAGAATCCGCGTATTCCGCATGCGCCATATCGCGAAACCATTCTGCCGCCCCTGTAAGCAATTCACTGGGTAATGCCTTGCCTATCTGTCGGGGAATAAACTGTACTTCACGCTTGTTGTTACGCTCTGACCCCACTACCGCGTTGACCAATGGTGCAATACGATTAAAGGTCATGACGGGGCGGCGCTGTTCCTTTAAAGCTGCTAAATCGGCTTCATTCCACTGATCTCCATTATAAAAACGAAAATCTTCACGGGCTTGCTCGCGCCATTTGTTCACATGCTCAACATCTTCTTTGTACCAACTCACAAGTTTACGAAATAAACCTTCTGTCGACAAATCTGAAATGTTGCTATCTTTGTCTAAATGCTCTTCATCATGCATCATTCTGCCATCCATGACGTGCTCTCATTAGCTTCTCTACCGCTATAAGCTTGTCTCTTATGTTTCTGCACCGGCTTTTCGTAGCCCACACACATCAATCCAAAAGCATCCGCACCATGACTCGACCAATCATGCTCTGCGCCTAACCCTATATTGCGCTTCTCATCCCATTTCTCATGATACCAGTTCAGTGCCTTACGACCCGCTACCGTCGTTTCCTCGTTAAACCAAACAGAAGGTAAAATACGTCGCACTGCCTCTATTCGCATTTTGATAGCACCGGCTCCTTGATTGGGAATGACTTGCGTTTCAAAACCCGCATCGTTTAAAGCACTCTCAAAACTCACATTATGCACACGGTCTCTGGTTGCACCATCATGGGGCAAAACCATCAATGCCTTCTCATAACCATTGTCACGTAACCAACCAATATGCTCCGATAACGGCTGTCCTTGTGCCTCGTAATAATCAAGCACTCTGATTTCTCTTCCTACAAATTGCGCTATCCAAATCGCTGTTGCATCTGCCTTAGCGCCCGTCCCCCCAATATCCCAAAAGGCGCGTATCTGCATTAAAGGATCACGTGCAACACGTCCTATCCGCCCCTCCTGCTCGGCTGCCAACATTTCTTTCTGATAGTAAGCCCCTTGAACCGCTGTTAAATAAGCCCCTTCCCATATATGCTTATAAGTCTCGGGGCGGTTTCTCAAATCATCAAGACGCGCTTCATTCAAGATCTTAGGAAACTTCGGATTGTCTGACCAATTGATCTCAACACGTTTAATCGCTTCATTATCTGAAAAGCGAAACCGCTTCTCAACGGGGGCATTCTCTCGCAATGGGTTCCATGTCACCCATAACTCTGCTCTCCATCCCTCTCCTTCTTCACGCAAGGTCGGTATAAGCGTCTGCCAAGCTGTCTCTGTAACGGGCTCTGCCTCATCAACCCAACAAAGCAAAATGCGTCCCATCGATTTGATACTCGCAATATTGCGGTCTAGTCCAGAAAACTGAAAGGCTATACGACCATCGATCGACTTAATTGAAGACTCCCCAACCTTGTAATAACCCTTTAAAAAGTCATGGGCTTCAATGGCGCGCTTAATTTCCTCCAATGAACTCTCTGCCAACGAATTTTGAAACTGACGC
The DNA here is from genome assembly GCF_039543045.1 of Bartonella jaculi. Taxonomy (NCBI): domain Bacteria; kingdom Pseudomonadati; phylum Pseudomonadota; class Alphaproteobacteria; order Hyphomicrobiales; family Bartonellaceae; genus Bartonella; species Bartonella jaculi. The sequence continues at coordinate 6,714 of NZ_BAABIZ010000033.1, read as the reverse complement.
GCACAAAGGATAGTCCCTGATATCCCTTGCATACCAAATTGATAGCCTTTTAAAGCCGCCATCAAGGCAAAGGATCTTGTCTTCCCAGATCCTCTTCCTCCCCAAGCTGCACGCACCAAAGCATCCCCTGCAAAAATCGGTATAAGCTTTGGTACAATATTAATCTGTCGTCTTGTCATTAACCAAAGGCGCGATTTCCACACGCGTTATCGTCTTGATAGCTCCCCCATCTTCCCCTGTCACTTGCAAAGGCAACACCTTACCAAGCAACGCTAAATAAGCAGCTGGGCATTTAATCGCTTGCTGTTCCAGATAAGAGATCAACCCTTCCTTGCCATACTTATTACCTGCCAATTCAGCTGCTTTAATGATTGCCTCTTTTAAAAGACGTGTTGTTTTGTTGCCAACTCCCTTCACACGCCCTTTTCCAGCATTAGGAGGCATAGGCTTTTTTGTCGCTTGAAAAACCTGTTCTGTATTTTCTGATGTCATAAATTCCTCCCTCCAGATAATAAAAAACCCCGCATTTGCGGGGATTTTGAACTGCACTGCCCCTCGTCTAGATACAGTACGACCAAGTACAGCGATGTTATTAAATACGATTTGCTACACTTTGTCAACACAAAAAATAACACATATTGATAATTTTAAAGGGAATCTGTTAAACAGCGCTTATGAATAATTAAGGGTTCAAAATGATGAAATTATTATCCACAACACGCATCATAACATTTATAGCTTTCTTTTTTATATCAGCGCTACCTGCATCAGCGTCATTTGGATTTATAGACAAATTGACGCGTATGTTTACAAGTGTAGATACTATAGAGAAGTATAATCAACTTTACAATAAATACGTAAGTGAATCATATATTGGCTCTATGCATTCTGAAAAGATACGCAGAGCAGAAGAACTTTCACTCAGAAATGGCGGAGAATATTCATTTTTTAAACAGGAGGATATATTGTATCGTCACATATCGGTTCTTGGTTGTGCATCCTTTATGAGTTTATTGCGGGGTGATTATAATAAGGTGATGTCGCAAATGGATCTACCCAATGTAATAAAGCGTTTACGCGATGAATATGATTGGAGTGAAAGCGATTTTATGTGGGCATACGACGTAGTCAATGATAACAAAGATCCAATGATTTATTATGCAAAAAAACTTATGATGACTATAGATAAGCATTACGATTTAAGAAAAGAACAAGTAAATAACATAGTATCTCAAGTGAAAAGAAATGATCATAAAGGGTTAAAGGGCCTCATTGAACACTGCAGAAACTTACAAACGATATACAATATAATGAAACCGTAATAGAGATTGTCATTTAACGATCAAAATGTTTCTGAATCGCATTAAGAGCCACCCGCAATGAGTTCACAAGATGCGGTAATTCTTGATCTTCTATAACGAGGTACTGTAGCGCAGCATAGAGGTTATACTGTTTATAGAGATGTTGCGCTTCTTTTATTGCCTCTTGCGTATTTAAAAACTTCTCTGTTGCAAATTCTACCCATTTGTCTCTTGCTTTATCATCAGCAGATGACGGCATTTCGTCATAAATCGCATTAGGCAAGCCTTTTGCACATAGATAGTCGTTTCGTATCTGTAGATATTGTTGCGCGGCGTCATATTGCTCTTGAGTGAGTTGACCTTGCAAGCAAAGCCGTCCTATGTAAGACCCAGAGAGTGGATTTTTTGCCTCTTGTAGCGTTAAACCAAAGCGTTTGGCACGTGTTTCTATTGCCAATTGATCAACGGCTTCACGCGGTGCTTTTGCACGTGATATACGACCATTGGCTTCTCTTACCTGCCCTGCTATTTTAGGGCGTCCCCTCTTTTTGTTTTTTTTCACAGATAACCTCAGATTCCTATTTTCTCTGCTGCTTTCAAATATCTATTAATTTTTCTAATGAAATATTCTCTGATGTGATTATCTTTCAGCTTTACACCCCATCTCCCATTGTACACTCTACGCCATGGCGATCGATCCTCATGAGAGGCGTCACGCAAGCGATAAGCTGAAAAATTTTTATAAGCATTCCATACAATCTCTAATAACTTAACTGTATATTCATCAGCTGAGTTTTTAGACATTTTAGGGATAAACATTTCTCCTGTCTCTAAATCCACCATACGCGAATAACGATCGATAAAACGCCTTCCCCAGTCTTTAAACTCATGATAAAGAGCCGGAATTACGGGTCCATGCTGCCATGCTTCTATGCGATCAGGAAAGAGACGCTTGCCTGTAGCTGCTAACATCCATCCATACGCAAAATACACCAGCTTAATAAGCTTCATAGGGGAAATTCCAATATCTTCCTCGCGCCCCTTTTCAAGAAAGAAGTTAGCAATTTGTTGAACTTGATACATTCATTTTCACACCACTTTAAAAAGGAACACTGTCATTTAAAGCGTTTGTAGACGTATCAAAAGGTCTCTGGAAGCTTTTCTCATAAGGCGATGATTGCTCTTGATCATCATTATTTTTGCTGTCTAAAAGCTTCAAATCACCTTTGTACTTAGGTAAGACAATCTCTGTTACAAAACGTTCAATACCGTTTTTATCTTGCCATTTACGGGTTTGTAATTGACCCTCTATGTAAACTTTACTTCCTTTATTAAGATACTGGAGTGCTATTTTTGCTAAATGTGGATTAAAAACCACAATGGAATGCCATTCTGTCTTGTCTACTTTTTGATTGCTTGCCTTATCTGTATAGCTTTCACAAGTTGCTATACGAAAATTAGCCACTTCATTACCAGAGGTCATAGTTTTACTTTCGGGATCAGCACCGAGATAGCCAATTAACATCACTTTATTAAGCATGTTTGTAAGTTCCATTAAATGATATAAAGATCATAACATGTTTTATGTGTTTTTACAATATTTTCAGTTATCTAATAACAATTATTTAAAGTATTACATTATGTGCTAAATCACTAAAGCGTGTAAAATCGGATTGAAAGGCAAGGGGAACGATTCCTGTCGGACCATGGCGTTGTTTTGCTATAATAACCTCGGCTTTACCCTTGGCTTGCTCCATTGCTACTTGCCACTTGCTATACTCAGCAGTACCTTCTTTTGGTTCTTCATTTTTGAGATAATATTCTTCACGATAAACAAACAGAACGATGTCGGCATCTTGCTCAATTGAACCAGATTCACGTAAATCAGAGAGTTGTGGACGTTTATCGGTTCGGTTTTCTACTTGACGTGAAAGTTGAGAGAGAGCGATAATGGGAATGTTGAGTTCTTTTGCAAGTGCTTTTAATCCGGTGGTAATGGCTGTAATTTCTTGAACGCGATTTTCTAATGAACGCTTTGAACCGCTTGTCATGAGTTGGATATAATCGATAATCAAGACATCTAGACCATGTTGTCGTTTAAGACGCCTTGCACGGGCGGACAATTGTGCAATAGACACACCCCCCGTTTGATCAATATAAAGAGGGATTGTTTGTAAGGAACGCATTGCGCGAATTATTTTTGAAAATTGTTCTTCTGAAATACTTCCACGCCGGATGTCGGAAGAAGAGATCTCTGTTTGCTCAGAAATAATACGCGTTGCAAGCTGTTCTGTTGACATTTCCAGCGAGAAAAATCCAACAATGCCTCCTTCATTTTCTTGTGTTGAGGAATCACGCTTGCAAGCATTGGCAATATTAAAGGCAATATTGGTTGCAAGTGCGGTTTTTCCCATAGCAGGGCGCCCCGCAAGGATAATCAAATCAGATGGCTGTAGCCCCCCCATTTTCTCATCAAGACTTTTGATATGGGTAGCTATCCCAGAGAGCTTTGAAGAACGCTTTTTCGCAGCGCTTGCCATGTTAAGTGCTTTTGTAATGGCTGTATTAAAATTTTCAAACCCACTCCCATATTTTCTTTTCTCTGCCAATTCAAACAACTGATTTTCAACAGTTTCAATTTGTTGTGATGTTGTAAATTCTAGAGGCGCATCATAAGCTCTATTCACAACTTGAGTGCCAAGGTTAATTAAAGAGCGTCGGATAAACAGATCATAAATGACGCTCCCATAATCTTTAGTATTAATGATTGTGACTGCCTCTGTAGCTAATCGCACCACGTAATTATATACAGTGATGTCTCCAATTTTCTCATTATTTTCAACAAAGGGCTTAATAGTAATGGGATCTGCAACTTTTCCATTTTGAATAATTTTTGAAATGATATCAAAAAGCTTTTGATGCAAAGGTTCAAAAAAATGCTCTGCTTTTAAAAAATCAGAAACGCTATCAAGAGCATAATTATTGATAATGATAGCACCGAGCAAAGCTTTTTCTGCTTCAATATTATGAGGGAGTTGACGAAAAGAAGATTGTTCTTCTGTTTGAAAAGAAGGTAATTTAACAGCGTTCATTTTATTCATTATGATTTAAATTTATTTGATAAATGATAATTATAAACCACTGAATCTACAGTGTGAATCCCATTTTTTATTTTTTAATTGCTTGTGTTTTTACACACATTGTGCAATATAGAGATATTCGTCTTACTTTCGAATAACAAAACAGCAAACGTTCATAACAAAAGCCGTGCCAATTAATTTTGACACGGCTTTATTGATAAAAACCCTTGCCTAGAACAGACAAAGTATTTCGACTTCTACAAACCTCGAAATAACAAAATCTTTTCTATAATGCAATGCGAATAAAAATACATTTACCTTTATATACGTTTTGTGTATATAATTGAAGAATAGCGTGCATTGCAAAATAGCAAAATAAAAACCGTGTCAAAATTAATTGGCGCGGTTTTTACTTTAAAAGAGTTATTTTTAAACCTAGAGGACGGTTAAAACACAACGCTAGAATAACGTTGCGAATTAAGCATAGCATGATCGATTTTAAGATGCAATTTGATAAAAACGCTCTTGCTTTTATACACACTTTTGTGTAGTTTCATTCGCATCATTGAAATCATTAACTCCTTTTGTATAGGTTTTCTTTTTTTATCTATTAACTAACTTTAAAGCCGCGTCGTAAATGACACGGCTTTTTTTTAATTCTATCTTTTAGAATACGACGCAGCCGCTTTAATCAATTCATCTACAGTGTTTACCCTATCTCCAAAAGACATTAAACCTGTAGAAATCTCTTTTCTTCCTGTAACCCATGCCCCCGAAAAAAGTTGCGTATCTCCAAAAATACGTGCCCTGCCACCAATAATTGCATTCCCATAAGCACGTACATTGCCATGAACTTTTGCAAATCCATTAACATGCACCTCATCACAAATTATTGCATTTTCAAAAACCTTCGCATGCCCCCAAACAATAGCAGCATTATAAACTTTTGCATCGTCCCCAACCCAGCAATTACCTTGGTGAGAAAGGTTGTATTCACTTTCAATAAAGCCACCTAGATCACCTTTTTTAACACTTCCAAAACTTCTTAAAGCTTTAATGCGATAAAGTGTTTTAACTCTGCCATAGTATTTAACTTCTGTAGTTTCATCAGTAAGTTCATATTTTTTAGATACAGTTTTAGTGGCCATAGGTAACTCCCTAATCTAATATTCAAACAAATTTTTAAATGAAATGGTTATAAGGAGGCGCCCCCGCAACGCCGCTGCTTTTTTACGCTGCTTTATTTATATCCTGATCAACACCACAGACATCTTCAGAAAATTTCTTATTTTCTTTAAGCACAGCATTGCCATAAATCGTTGTAAATTGGCAAATTTGTGCCTTGCCACTCACATGAGCATTATCGTGAATTTTTGCACAGGGACCAACACGCGCCGAGCCAGAAACCTTGGCATTGTCATAAATATTGCTACCATCATAAACTATAGCTTTATCAAAAACATGAGCATTTCCATAAGCTTTTGACCACGCAGCAAGGCGTGATTTCCCATAGACATGGGCATCATTAAACACAAGCCCACTCACATACGCATTTTCATAAACACGGGCATTATCGTAAATAAGAGCCCCCTCTGTAATAACGGCATTATCACTCACAACGGCATTGCCAAAAACATAGCCTCCAATTTTTGCATTGCCATTAATGACTGCATTGTCATAAACATGTGCCTTATCACTCAAAACCCATGCCTTATCACTAATCACGGCATTACCATAAACCCTAGCCCAATTCACAACGCGGGCATTATTGCGTATTTTGGCATTTTCGGAAACGCTTGCTTTAATAACCATAGCATCATCATAAACCCAGCAATTACCATCATGAGAGAGGTTATCTTCATTTTCAATAAAACCACCAAGATCCCCCGCCTTAACATCAGCAAAATCCCTTAAAGCTTTAATGCGGTGTAAAGTCACACCGTTAACAACGCAGTTTTCATTCGTAAGTTCATATTTTTTGGATGTTTTTTGATTCTTAACTGTAGCACTCATGCTTGTTTTCCTTGTGATTATTAAGTTTTTAATTGACAGCCCATAAGGGCGCCGGGTGCTAAAAACACGGTCACAAGTCCGTTGCTTATACTTTTCCCTCGCGAAGGGTATTGTATGGTATAAGCACACCCGACATAAATCATCATACGCTACTTAAAGCATAAAAGACAGTCAGTATTTTAAAGAATGGGAGAAACCTTTTCGTGGTCTATCCGCTTATCACAAGTGGTTTTTAAGCACTTGTCGACCCTTTTAAACCAGCTTCGCTTTAAAGTCAATACGTATTTTTTATTTTTTTCACTTTTTTTCATTTTGGTACT
>NZ_BAABIZ010000032.1:9177-10480 GCF_039543045.1 Bartonella jaculi | reverse complement strand
AGCCTGTGGAGAGGAAGGCTCTGGCCAATGTCTTGTGACTTTGGTGAAACCAGCCTCGAAGAAGCAGGAAATCAACAGTAGATGTAATCAGAAATGAGAATATTTACGTAAGTTTGATAGAACGGTAGTGAAAACCGCATATGAATTTATTATCCTTGAAGATAAACATTTTTGCGCAAGATAATTCTTTGCTGATGCTTGATATGATGAAAGAAAAATGTGAAAATTCTTCAACCGTGATGAGGAGGAAACATCTATGATCAAGAGAAGCGCTAAGCTGCTTATCGTAGGAATGATTTGGTTTGCAATTTTTGTTACCAGTTCTTCTGGAATTGCTGAAGAATCCTCAGACTTTGAACGCTCTTTGAATACCATTCAAGATGCTTCAAACAAGCAAGAACCTTTTCAACCCTTACAAGCTGGACAATATGATCAAGCCTATGACTATTATATCCAAGGCTATTATTTGAAAGCCTTTCGTGCAGCGCTCCGGCGTGCTGAACAAAATGATCCCTTTGCACAAACTTTAGTTGGCCGGATTTATATGGAAGGATGTGCCGTTCCTCTTGATGGCGCACGCGCTGCTTTGTGGTTTGGACGTGCGGCAAAACAGGGTGAACCACAAGCGCAATTGCGCTATGGTCTTATGTTATTTGATGGGCATTTTATCACACAAAACCAAGAACTCGGTGAACAGTTTATTCGCCAAGCTGTCAATGCTGGAGTAAAAGAAGCTTATTTCTATTATGGGCAAATGCTCCTTTATAAAGCCGCGCGCGAGAAGCAGGCTCTTGCAGGCGTCTTTACACAAAGCCGGGAAAATGAGGCAATAGAACAGGCATTAAAATGGTTTTTAAAAGGTGCTGCCCTTGGTGATGCTGAGGCTGCTTTCGCTGCGGCAAAAATTCTCTCTTTGGGAACTTTAACACGCCCCAAGGATGATCGTAACGCCCGCAAACTCTTGGAAGTTGCTGCTCAAAATAGACATACTATGTCCCAACTTCTTTTGGCGCAATGGCTTGTACAAGGCCGTGGAGGAGAGCAAGATTTTCAACGTGCTTTTCATTTACTTTTGAGCAATGCCACCAATATGATCCCACAAGCACAGATTTCTCTTGCAAGACTTTACCGCGATGGAATAGGAACAAAAGGCGATATTATAACGGCAGCGGCATGGTACATGCTTGCAAAGCAAGCAAAAATGCAAGCGCCTGATCTTGAAATGATGCTTGAAGGTATGGATAATGCGCAGTTGGAGGAAGCCCGCAAAGAAGCCGTAAAGCTTTTACCCGTCCTTTAAAGC
>NZ_BAABIZ010000032.1:0-9081 GCF_039543045.1 Bartonella jaculi | reverse complement strand
AAGCTTACCCGTCCTTTAAAGCTTACCCGTCCTTTAAAGCTTACCCGTCCTTTAAAGCTTACCCGTCCTTTAAAGCTTACCCGTCCTTTAAAGCTTACCCGTCCTTTAAAGCTTACCCGTCCTTTAAAGCTTACCCGTCCTTTAAAGAGACACTTCAGAGAAATGGTATTTTTGCTTCAGCGATATAAATTGCTACAAAAATCCCCTCCAAACTCCCAAAATCCCCAAAAAATTGCGTGCAAATTTTCAAAGGGCTTGCGTCTGAGCTGTTTTTATGGTCTTGCAAAGATCTAAAAAGCTACGATACAAAGGTTCTTATTGAGATTATTTTTGCGCTTTTCTTTCTGCAAAGACTTTTCTTTCTGCAAAGATAATGAAAGCTTTGCTCTACAAGGGACAACAAGAGAGCTTTTTTGCAAGGACAAAATTGGACGTGAACGATGAAAATTAATGGCAATGAAATTCGACCTGGTAATGTGATTGAGCATCAAGGAAGCTTGTGGGTAGCAGTTAAATGCAATGCTGTAAAACCAGGAAAAGGTGGGGCATTTAATCAAGTTGAAATGAAAAATTTGATTGATGGAACAAAACTCAATGAACGGTTTCGCGCAGCCGAAACGGTTGAACGTGTGCGCCTTGAACAAAAGGATTTTACATTTCTTTATCAACAAGGTGATGCTCTGGTTTTTATGGATTCAGAGTCTTATGAACAACTTGAATTACAAAAGGATTTTGTTGGTGAGCGCGCTGCTTTCTTGCAAGACGGGATGACAGTGACTGTTGAGCTCTATCAAGAAAAACCGATAGGGATCTCTCTTCCTGATCAAGTCACCGTAGGGATTGCAGAAGCTGATCCTTCTATCAAAGGGCAAACAGTTACGTCTTCTTATAAGCCAGCAATTCTTGAAAATGGTATTCGCATTCTTGTACCACCCTTTATTAATTCCGGTGAACGTGTCATTGTTGACACCAACGAGTTGATTTATTTGCGTCGTGCAAATGAAAAGGATAAATAAAGGAATACAAGATGGCTCATTCTGCAGTCATGAATGTCATGGTGCAAGCCGCAATGAAAGCTGGACGTTCGCTGGTGCGTGACTACGGCGAAGTGCAAAATTTGCAAGTGTCTTTGAAAGGGCCAGCGGATTACGTAAGCCAAGCAGATCGCAAGGCTGAAAAGATTATTTTCAATGAATTAAGCAAAGCACGACCAAAGTTTGGTTTCTTGATGGAAGAGTCTGAGGAAATCATTGGGGAAGATTCTCAACATCGTTTTATTGTTGATCCTTTGGATGGCACAACAAATTTTCTTCATGGCATTCCTTTTTTTGCTGTTTCCATTGCTTTAGAGAGTCAAGGACAGATTGTAGCTGGTGTGATCTACAATCCTGTTTTTGATGAGCTATTTACCGCCGAGCGAGGTGGTGGAGCTTTTTTTAATGACAGGCGTTGTCGGGTTTCTGCACGACGCCGATTAGAAGATTGTGTTATTGCAACGGGCATGCCCCATTGGGGACGCCCAGGTCATGGGGCATATCTTATTGAATTACGCAATGTCATGGCTGAAGTTGCTGGACTTCGCCGATTTGGAGCTGCGGCTCTTGATTTAGCTTATGTCGCTTCTGGTCGAACCGATGGCTTTTGGGAAGATAATCTACAAATTTGGGATTTAGCTGCTGGAATACTGATGGTCCGTGAAGCCGGTGGTTTTGTAACTGATAAAGAAGGTGGGAGCGATATATTTCGCAAAAAGAATATTATCGCCGGCAATGAACACATTCGCACCAAACTAGAGAGAGTTCTCAAAAAAGGCATTTAAATCTCAAAAGAAGAGTCTTTAAAAGAGTCTTTAAAGAAGAGAGTGTTTAGAGCATTGCTGTTGATTTTTTTAAAACCAGCAATACGAAAGAAGTCATAAGATGAGATGAGTATTTTGCAAAAACGCCACCCAGTTGCCAATGAATGCGCGCCTCCAATAAGCCTCCCTCCCCCAAAAAGCAATGCAAAACCGCTTACTGAGTATTATCCACGAAGCTGTTTTTCCAAGCTCAACTCAAAATAAGCTAGAAAACGAAATAAAGGAGCAACCAAACGATACAAGAGAAGTAATCAGCACATCAAAAGTAAGAACACGACCCCTTGCCCTCTAGAAGAATAGAACGCCACCCAGTTGCCAATGAATGCGCTTGTTTTAAAGAGACATCTCTCAAGGCACCCAAGCCCATTTCACGATGCCGCCCGTGAATGGTATAACGATAAAGCCATTGAGCGCCCCTATCTTTACACTTGTGCCCTATCTTTACACTTGTGAAGGAGTAAACCGGCACCATCATTATATGCGCCAGCTCCCGATACTGCCAACAGCTCTTGCATGAAGACGGTTCATAAGAGGCATTTTTAGTCTTTTCTTATACAATTTTACCCACACACCAGCCCCACTTGTGACGTGCAAGCAAGTGATTTGGATTGATTCAAGATAAACAGATTTGAAATGAGAGAATCTTACGTTATTCGGGGTTTTCATTCAAGTTGAACAACGCTAAATTATCTTTATAAATCAACATGTTGCCTCTCTGATGTACCCTCTTTATACAGACTACAGCACTTAAATAGAAGCTCTCTCTTTCCCCTCTCTGGTAAGATTGCCACATATTACGCATCACTGCTTTTCAAGATTTTTCATAAAAGCGCGTGATGAGCGAGATTCCCACAAACGCACGGATTAATATGCTCACACATTATAATCATTGAAGATATTGTATCAAATATTCACGGGATTGATTGTAATTCAAATATTTATTTGCGAGAATCGCTGATTGTATTTCATTCTCAAGCTGTTCTTTTTCTTTATCAACAGCCTCTTGCAATGCTTGCACCTTCTTATTAGCGAAGATAATTTTTAATTTTTCTTTTGAATTCCCTATTGTGATAAGCTTCTCCCAAAAGATCAACCGGTTATCACATTTCTCATTTGACACCTTCATCCATTCTTTGACGCCTAATTTGTAGGCTTTTTCAAATGTTGGCATCTCTTCAGAAATACTAAGATCTTTTTTCTCTTCTTTATCTTTTTTTCTACAAACCTTCATTGCCCATTCAACCGTGGAGTAACAACAATCTTTATCGAAAGCAATATAGCCCTCTTTCACCGTATCAATAAGCTTTTTATAATAAATAAAAGTTTCTCGTGCCGCTTTATAATCACTAGAAATGTCATACAATAATGATAGAAGCCCCTTTTTACAAAGGCATAGTAGTCGGTAATTACAAGATAGAAAACGCCCACACACTTCTATGGATTCTAGCATCTCATATTCTGTATATTTAGGTCTGTCTTTTTCTATATCTATATATTCAAACATGCTTACTGTTATATCCTCAGACATATCTTCAAAACCGATTTCCGCTTTTAACTCTTCACCGCGCTGTAAAGCTTTGTCTTTTTGTTGCTCTTCATACTCAGCTGTAATCATATCATCAATCATATATAACCACCAATGAAACAACAACATCGTAGGCTTATAGCGCTTTTTTTTCGTAAGAGGGTCCACAAACTTTCGCAATGTAATGCCATTCTGTCTCATTAATCGTACGACTTTACGATAAGTTTGCTTAAAAATTGGACGTCTCATTATTTCATTTATTCTTTCAATCTGCTTAGCAGTAAATTTTACTTTCAGCGCCTTCTCATAAAGAAAAAATGTATCTGCATATCCTTGAGCACAAATATCTTTCACCACCACCGGATGCTGCTTTTCACTAATTTCAAAAAATTGCGTAGGATTTTTTATCTCCAGTATACTCCTTTCCCATTGCCTTACTCCCTCATCCCATTGTTTAATCCATTCTTTTGATGTTTTTTGCGTTTTTCGAAAAATCTTTTGTTCCCATTGTACAAGCCATATTTGAGAGCCTCCCTTTATCACAAGCAAGTTCTTGACTCAGATATTGCTATAAATGTTTAAACATTCACATTGTGCGAGGTAATAACAAGAGCTATGTGTTTTACGCATCAATGGAATAGCTTTTTAAATGCGTGGTTGAAGTATGCGTGAGAATGTGGTTTCCAATAAGGATTTAAAGAAAACAAAAACGAGGCACTTTATGACATTGTGGTAAAATGTATATATTGAGATTTATAGGTTGTTTTGGGGGGGATTTTTTGCAGTTTATTTAATTATTCATATCGGTTTTAATATTTGCATCATTTATATTTTTCTCATACGTAAAAATTTTTTATAAAAAACGAGCAATGATGCATAAGAGTAAAAATTCTTGCGGGATATCCAATACAATGAAATGAGTCATTGCTTTATTCATCAAAGAACTCTTCAAAACGACGATAATCTTGTGAACGTACTGATTTTTATGCCCATTATTTATTCGGGTGCAAATTGCAGTTTAGCTAAGTAGGCATAAACCCCGTTTTGTGCAACGAGTTCTGCGTGTGTTCCTTCTTCTACGAGAGCGCCTTTATCCATCACCAGAATACGGTCTGCTTTTAAAATCGTTGCGAGGCGATGAGCGATCACCAATGTTGTTCGGTTTTGCATGAGTCCTTCTAAGGCTTCTTGCACCAACTTTTCACTGTTTGCATCTAAGGCTGATGTTGCTTCATCAAGCAATAAGAGAGGCGCATTTTTTAAAATCGCACGTGCAATACCAATACGTTGTTTTTGTCCACCAGAAAGCATAGTGCCGCGTTCTCCGACTTCAGTATCAAAGCCGTTTGGTAAAGCTTCAATAAATTCGAGTGCATTGGCTGTTTTTGCTGCGGCAATGATTTGCTCTTCATTGATATTTTCGGTACCGAAAATAATATTATCGCGTAATGTTCCATCAAAAATAGCGACATCTTGTGGAACATAAGAAATTGAGCTCCGTAAATCCTGCAAAGAGAGGCGATTAGTCTCGACACCATCAAACTGGATTTTTCCGCTTGTTGGATCATAAAAACGAAGGATCAAAGAAAAAAGCGTACTTTTACCTGCCCCTGAAGCACCAACAAAAGCAACCGTTTCACCCGCTTTGACAGAAAAAGAAAAAGAGCGCAAAATTTTGTCTTGTGGTCTGGAAGGATAGGTAAAATCCACCTGATCAAAAACAATGGCACCTTGCACAGGTTTTGCCAAAGATGAAGGATTTTTTGGCACTAAAATAGTAGGCTGTTCTTGCAATAACTCGGCAAGCCGTTCAGCGGCACCTATTGCTTGTATTAATTCTGCGCCCAATTCCGATAATTGCGCAAAAGTAGTAGCTCCAAAAACTGCATAGAGAACAAATTGCCCTAAAGTTCCCGACGTCATGCTGCCATTCAAAACATCGCGGGATCCAATCCATAAAACAGCGACCACACTGCTAAAAACCAAAAAAATTGCAAAACCGGTAAAAAAGGAACGCAAGATTACAGAAGCGCGCGCTGTCTGAAAAGCGCGTTCTATTAACTGTGAAAAACGTGTAGCAACGAGTTTTTCGGCGGTAAAAGCTTGCACAGTGCGGATAGCGCTTATCTGTTCGGTTGCCAAAGCATTAGCATCTGCGAGACGGTCTTGTGCCGCGCGTGTACGTGTACGAACCCTGCGTCCAAAGACAACCAATGGGATAGCAACAAAGGGGATAGCGAGCAAAACAAGCGCAGACAATTTAGCATTGGTGATAACCATCATCACGATTGCGCCGATCACCACAATCAGATGTCGTAAAGCGGTAGAGGCGGTTGAGCCAACGGCTAATTTTATTTGCGTTGTATCTGTTAAGAGCCGCGAAACAATCTCACCAGAATGAGATTTGTCAAAAAAAGCAGGAGAAAGTTTCATAATATGGACAAAAAGATCACGCCGTAAATCGGCAACAATCCGTTCTCCCAAAGTGATAACACAATAATAACGGCAAGCGGAAGCAAGTGCGAGAAGCAAAGCCAAAACAAATAAAATAAAAAAATAAAAATTGATATAACCGTGGCTTGAAGTAGAAAAACCATGATCAAACATTTTGCCGATAGCAACAGGTAAAGCTAATGTCACAAGGGCAGCAACAGTCAAAGCGAAAAAAGCAAAGATAAACAACCAACGATAACGTACAAAATAAGGACCAAAAGTTGCAAGTGAAGCGAATGAAGAGTTTTTCATGGAAGGCTTGATAGATTTTTCTGAATGGTTGAAGAGATTCATAAGGTTTCGCTCACTATATTAGGTTGTCTATAACCCTTGATGCAATGATGCATCTTGAAGATGCATCTTGAACACTTGTTTTTTGATGCGTGCTCGGTTATAGGAATGGTACTTTAATCAACTTATCAAAAAGACAAAGGAAGCGCACTTAAAAAAATGAGAAAGTGCCTTTTCGTTCTATAGACACAAAAGGTTTGCCACATGAAAGCGAATATTCATCCCGACTATCACAAAATTACCGTCGTTATGACGGATGGTAGCCAATACACAACGCGCTCCACATGGGGAAAAGCAGGTGACACCCTTAATCTGGATATTGATCCAAGAACGCATCCAGCGTGGACAGGTGGATCTCAAACATTGGTAGACCATGGTGGTCGTATTTCTAAATTCAAAAACCGTTTTGGTAATCTTGGTATGTAAATTTTATTTCTAACAACGAAGAGCAAAAACTTCTAATAAAGTGATTTCACGCTGCAAATGAGTGATCTCTTTTAATGTATTGATCAGTGTTGAGCTTTGCAAAAAGGCGCCTTTAGAGCTTTTACAGTTAAGGATTTTATGAAAACACTGTGTAAAGTGTAAATCCAGCACCCCGCTTTAGGCGGGGTTTTTTGCGTAGTATGAAGAGTGAATAAGCAGCAATGACGATTGTGTAGAGTGTAATGATACAGAGAGAAAAAGAAAAAACACTCTCAATCTGACATTGAGCCAAGAACGCATTCAGCGTGGACAAAGTGAATCTCAAACATAAGAAGATCGTGGTGGATGCATATTTCCATTCAAAAACCGTTTTGGTAATCTTGGCATATAAAAGCTTTCTTGTCATTGTGAAGGAGCACAAGACTCAACAAAGAGAGCAATTGGTCACAGCAAGCAGCAAATCCATTTTAAGCTTTAAAAAACGAGAATTTAGAAAACAACACCCTTTCATACAATCTTCTCAAGAGTAAACTGTAATTTTACCAATAAGCTTCTGTTTGCAAGAGTAGCTATTCTCTTTTAAAAAAGCTGTCACTTTTTGAACAGTGCTTGCAGATCTGTATTATTGGCAAGGAGCAAAGGCACTTTTAATGTTTTTTTGCTTCTTATAATTTTTGTATTACAGCGCATGAGAAACAAATTTTAAAATCAACCAGCGGGTGAAGGCATCCTTAAAGAATTATCAAATATAAATATTATGTGCCAATTTCCATTGACAGTCATTGACCAATATCTCTCAAGATGATCTTTGAGCGCATGGAGTTACAAAGAAAGGGGGCATTGAAGATCATTTGGTAAGAGAGCTACATCAAGAGCACTGAGAATACCCCTTCGTTTTTAAGTATAGACGATTTCAAGCCCTTCGTATTAGTCTTGTAGAAAACTTTAAGCCTTTTATCTTTAAATCTCCAAATTAGTAATTGATTATATTGCGTATCGCTACAAGATATAAAAAATTTTATTCATTGTAGATAAAAATCAAATATTTTTTCTCGTTTTTTCCCTTGAACACACTATAAAGTACCGTTTAGGCACCATGAGAAGTTCTTCTCTTCTATCATGACTTGGAAAGCCGCGTGAGAAACAAAACAAGCCATATTGGTTATTTTGGTCAAGGATACCGTTAGACGCAACCTTTAAAGGATTGCCTTGAGCTTAAGAACCCAAGGCTTGTGAGTCCTCTCATTAAACGCGGATCTTATGTCATGATTTTGCTGAGCGATTATGAAGAATTTGAGAGGCAGACAGCCTCTCATTTTGATTTGTGTGCAAACGAATTGCACTCTATTTATTCAGGGAGAATAAGAACATACCCAGGAGGTGCGAGACGGAATAAGAGAGCGTCGTAACCCCAGCTAGCATACATGCAGCAAACAGAAAAAACGCCTTCACCAATTGCTAACATTAATGCGAGCGATATACCGGCTTCATCTGCTGTTGCTTCGCGGCGTTCTATGAGGTATCCATAAAAAAACATTAAGAATGCTAATGCACTCGCACCCGCGAAAAAGTTTAGTACAGCAAGAACTGGTCTACGAAGAAATAACAGGATAAGAAAAATTGTGAAAATCAACTTTTTAAGTATCCAAGCTAATATTCTACGTATTATATTGAACGTTCCACGCATTATAGTTGAAGGAATACTGTGTTCTGCGTCTGAATTTTTTTCTTTGGTGTTTGTCTGCTTAGCAGATATGCCGTTCATACCTCCCCCCATTTTTAAGTCACAGTACTATAAACACGGTGCTATAAAATTAGTTATTTGTAATTATAGCATCACAAAACACAAGAAAAATTTATGCATTTTAACGAAAAAACAGGTGTTTTATTGAGGTGCAAATCGATTTTTGTTAGCAAGAGCTGCTAAATCCGATCCTCTAAAATAGAGAGACACTGTTCTCATTGAAGAGGAAGCTATCCTTACGCACAAAAGCTTCATAAGCTGCGTGTCTCATCCCCCAGAAATTACAACTTCCCAATCACCCGCTTATCCACCTTTAAGACTGCGATCGAATGGCTTCTTCTGATGACAGGCAATGATAGCATGAAAAAGAAAAAATATGACAATATCAAACGCTTCAAGACGCTATCAGCTTTATGATTTTCACTTAAAAAGCAAGTATCTGCCTCATGAACAACAAGCCACCGTGATGTGTGCTCATTCACAAATTTCCTTTAAAGCACCATCTCCCTTTTCACCAATCGCATCTCTCCCCAAATTCCACCTCTTGATATCCCCATAAATACTTAAAAAAATACGCGAGAGAAAAATTCTCAGAGAAAGCTTTCAAGGCTAAAGCGCACCGTTCTATCAAACTTACGTAAATATTCTCATTTCTGATTACATCTACTGTTGATTTCCTGCTTCTTCGAGGCTGGTTTCACCAAAGTCACAAGACATTGGCCAGAGCCTTCCTCTCCACAGGCT
>NZ_BAABIZ010000031.1:0-10557 GCF_039543045.1 Bartonella jaculi | reverse complement strand
TGCGACAGCCAGCAGCCATGGTTTTAGCCTTTCTGGAAATGACACGGTAAAGAATATTACCAAGAATGTTTTAAACCATGGCAAAGCTAAGGATAACGCAGAATGGGAAACCAAATCCGCTATCAGTGAGGGCACTATCATTCTAACCAATACAACTGGCCAAAGGTCCATGGGGCAAGATGCTGAACAAATCATTGGCTCTCTCAACCGCAATACTGCAGCAGCCCACCAGGCTGTAGCACCGATAGACGCCACATCCCTTGAGGGAGCGGTGCATAATCGCTTAGATATGATCAATGATTTATCCGATGAAGGATTGGGATACTGGGACAAAATTTATCAAATTACAAATGTTAAAGAGCATCCCATAGCTGAGGTTGCGCATGATGAAAATGGCAATGTCCTCTATTTAACTGATGACAATGGAAAACCTATAAAAGACAGTGATGGAAAAAATATTACTCTGTATCGCTATTTAACGCCAGAGGAAGAAAATCATTTACAAAAAGGCTCTGATGGCAATGTTTATATGTTCTACAATGGCATTTTTAATTCCCCTGATGAAGCAGCGGGTAATGCTGTGCAAATGGCTGTTCATAACAATGGTCACCTTTATTTTACCTACCACCCCCAAGATAAAGATAGGCTTGTAGAAATAGGGATAGCGATTTATGAGTATTTTGGGGGATGGAGTAATTCGACCAAGAAGTTCCAAGGTTTTATCACTCGTTATGGTAATGATGGGGCTATTGTTAGTGCGCATAGTCGTGGTAGCTTAACAGTAGGCAATGGACTGCGTGACTTTGAAAAGCGTGGCATTCATGGTATATCCAAAAAAACAGATATCTATCTTTTTGGACCAGCTGATAACTCTCAATCGATAGCGAATGCACACTATTATGTGAGTGATGGTAAAAAAGATCATATTTATTTACAAAACCATATCTTTGATCCCATTGGTACAGGAATTGGTCACAATTGGCCTACAGCTTATGAGGTGCCCTTGAAGTTCCCCTATGTATTATTTCCACCAGCAATTGCAATAAAAGAGCAAGGGAGCGCGCTACGCGGACATAACCCTAGTACCACCCATAAGTGTTATGGTGATGCAAGTGATGCATGTAAACATGATTATGGAACACCTCATAATGTAATAATTTATGCATCTCATGCGATTTTAGATAATTTAGGTTTAGGTTATTTATGGAGAAAAAATGAAGAGATTGTTTAAATTATTAGGTGGGATAGTTCTGTTAAGTGTTACTGGATGTGACATATCAAATATTGACAAACCTTCTCCAGCATACGTGAGTATGTGGGAGAAACCTGGTGCAGATTCTACTGAGGTAGGAAAAGCCCTTTTAGAATGTGGCATGCCGAGCCTTATCGATCTTGATACAGAAAATCGAGAGAGAAGCAACAATGCGAGAGCAACAACTTATGCTTGTATGATCCAAGCAGGATTCCGCTATAAAGATGAACATATAGGAGGGTGGTGTTATACATTTAGAGAAGAAAACTTGCCAATTTGTCGTCCAGGTGCTGTAATTCCGAAGCGAAGTGTTGAGAAGCGCTTAAACAGCCCTTATTGTAAAAGAAGTCCAGTACAACCTGAATGCAAACCTTAAGTCTTGCAGTTGATCATCAACAATCCGCCATTCTTACGTTCGCTTGGAATGGAGGGATTATTCCCTCAATCACACCATCTCAACGCTGTATGTGAAACAATATGACGTAGGGAATGCATACGTTACAGGAGGGGGTTTGCACTTCTTGTAAAAAAAACCAATAACTTGTGTGAAAATGAAAAGCCTTGTCCATCCTTACGTGACAAGGTTTTTTTATGCCGCGTCACTTTGACGTTGCTGTTTCGCTTGCTCGATGACATTCATCAGATCTGATTGTAACCAACGCGATAAAAAACCAAATTTTAAGGGCTTTGGTAAAGATCCATTGGTGACATGACGGCGGAAAGTTGAGACACTCATATGAAGCAATTTTGCACTTTCACGGTCTGTCAAAAGAATATCGTTTTCAGTCATACTAAAATCCTTTCAATAATAAAAAATGAGAACAAATCATAAGCATTTATTAACCATATTTTTGAATCATATGAAAGGTATTTAGTCTATAGAAAACAGTATTTTATCATAGTTTTTCTGATGTGATAATTTATGAGTCTTATTGAGATGATATGAGAGAAAAGAGAGAGAAAGTTATCCACAGATAATGGGGTTATGCACCCCATATCTTAGCTTTGACCGGTGACATAAGCCGCCCATTTATCTATGTAGACACGACGCTGTTCTAAATAGTCTGTACGATGATGGGCACGTTCTACTTGTCCACCAACGACATGCCCCAGAATGGTTTCAGCGACTTCATAGGGGGCATCGGTTGTTTCAGCAAGCCAATCGCGTAAACTAGAACGAAATCCATGGGGGCAGGCTTCAATTTTATTTTTTCTCATATACGCAGCCATCATCGTATGTGAAAGAGGACCATGACCGGTAAGTGAAAAGATGAAATCACTTTTAGAGATACAGCGGGCTTGTTCAATTACTTTTAGTGCTTCTGTTGATAAGGGCACGCGAAACTCTTTTGTTGTATCACGCTTTCCTTTCATTTTCTCAGCAGGAATAGTCCAGATATCTCCATCAACTTGATCTTTATGAATATGACGCAAAGAATTGCTACGAACCTCTGTAAGGATAAGCAAACGCAAAGCTAGATGTTTTATAGTTGTTGTTTCGCAAAGTGTTTTATAAAAAGCTGGTACATCTCTCCAATCCATTGCTGGTAAGTTTTGTTTTTTATGGCGTTGTTTACCTAAGAGAGCCTTTGCTTTTTCTATCACCTGTAAATCAACATCCAATCCTAATGCAGCCGCATGCTTGAGACAAAGATTAAGACGCATCAATGCTGTCCGAGCAGTCCCCGCTTTTGTATGCCAGATAGGGGCAAGGGTGTTGCGTATATCTGTTTGTGTAATCTCTGAAACCGGTATACAACCTAATTTTGGAAGAATATGAAGACGTAAATGTAAAAACCAGTTACCATCTTTACCATCTCCTTTTAATTTAGCTTTCCGATTTTCAAAAGTGTCTAGAGCAATGTCTTTTAAATAATGGAGATTGCGCATTGCTTCACGCTTTTGTTTATTGCGTTCTTTAATAGGAATGGGGGGAAGGGGGGAGTTTAATAAAATTAAATAAGTTTTTCTCTTTAAGATGGAGTTAAGAACTATGGCGGATGAAAATCGGTTGATAAAGCTCGGAATAAAGCTAACTTACCAAGAAAAGCTTATTGACGCATTTTTTTGTGCAGTAATTAATCAATCGAAAAGTTTGCATGAGATATCTAAAGAATTTAATGTTTTAACGAGGCAAATTTCAGATTAGAAGAACAAAATTTTTTTAAAGCCGTTGTGTCACCATTTCCTCATAAATAGGGGCGTGGTACTTTTTTGAGGCTTTCAAATTTCTTCCAGTAATAGCTCTTTGGATTTTTTCAAGATGTGAAGGGTAGTAGGTTGCAATGGTGTTTAATTTTTTATCACAATTATATAGTTTTTACTGCTCAGTTTTTTATTTAATCCGTTCTTTTAAGCATGTTAAGTGGTTTTTTTATAAGCTTCAGAAGCTTCCTTATTATTTCAGGAAGTTTAATCTTCTAAGGAGCGCTAATATTATGAAAAGGCATTTTCTGTATGCTATTTCATGATGCTGAAAAACAGAAAAAACCTTTTGGCGAGGATAAATGAGCGATTTCAACATATTTGAGTTTTCTGGCACAGACTTTTCTTATAGCTAGAATGAGAAATTAAACTTAATGGTTAATTGCTTTTAATCGATCCCTATTAAAAAATAGCTTTCAGCCATCTTGACAGGATAAAGTCCTCTAAAGTGTATCGATTGTGTATAATACAAAATAGATTTTAAAAGATTTATTTCAATATTAAATGTATTCTTCTTTTGTATAGAAGGTTTTATGAAACGGCTTTAGTTTTTTATAATTCAAGGTACAAAATACTATTGCTAAAACACCAAAGATAGACCATGCTGGTAAACAAGTGAGGGTAATGCAAATTGAGGATAGAAAAGCTGGCATAATATTATGTATAGACTGGTTAAGTCCATAGATATCGGTTTGCAGAAAGTTTGCTAACATTTTATTTAAGGGGGTTATCATCCAATGTGATGTGCTCACAGAGTGTGCACTATCAATAGCCAATACTATAATTGTTAATGTAACAAAAATAAAAGTTATTAATTTGAGCAACGGATGAAGCATATTTTCTTCCTATAATTTTAATAGAACATCTGCATAATGCGTAGAAAAACGAGGGGTTGCATTCTAACAAGAAAATAAATTGTGTTAATTTTGTGATTTTTTTTAAAAAATATGCATAAGAAGATAACAGTTTTATTTCGGTACAAATTTAGATTAAATTCAATAAAATTGATGAGGAATAATGTCTGAGAAACAACATAACGAATTGAAGCGTAACCTTCAAAATCGTCACGTCCAAATGATTGCTTTGGGAGGGGTTATTGGAACGGGGCTTTTTTATGGGGCAACAGAATCTATACAATTAGCTGGTCCTTCAACTATTTTAGCTTATCTTTTTGGAGGACTTATTATCTATTTTATCATGCGAATGCTTGGTGAGATGTCGGTAGAAGAACCAACATCAGGTGCTTTTAGTTTCTTTGCCTATAAATATTGGGGGAGTTTAGCTGGTTTCATAACAGGTTGGAATTATTGGTTCCTTTATATTCTCGTCAGTATGACCGAACTTACAGTTGTCGGATTTTATCTAGATCATTGGATTTTGATTGATCATTGGAAGTCATCTTTCATCATTCTTTTGTTTGTGACATTGATCAATTTGCTGAATGTCCGTTTTTACGGTGAGTTTGAATTTGGTGTGGCTTTGGTTAAAGTCGCTGCCGTTATTGGTATGATTATTTTTGGAATTTTTCTCATTGTCACTGGAATAAGTGGGAATCAAGCAGGCATTCATAATCTTTGGGTTCATGGCGGTTTTTTTCCTTATGGTATAACGGGAGTTGTTTTGGCTACTTGTGTGGTGATGTTTTCTTTTGGTGGAACAGAACTTATTGGTATTGCTGCTGGAGAGGTATCAAATCCACAAAAAACAATACCAATCGCTATTCGTAAAGTTATGTGGAGGATTATAATTTTTTATATTGGCTCTATCAGTGTTATTATGATGATAAGCCCGTGGAATATGATCGGAAAAAATGGTAGTCCTTTTGTCACAATTTTTGAGACTGTGGGAATTCCAGCTGCTGGTCATATTTTGAATTTTGTGGTTATTATGGCTGCTATTTCAGTTTACAATAGTGGCATTTATTCCAATGGCCGTATGCTTTATAGTTTAGCTATACAAAAAAATGCACCACATATTTTCAGTAAACTTAGTTCTGCTCGTGTTCCTTACGTTGCTATTATTTTTTCATCGATATGTACTGCAATGATTATCGTTGTTAATGCTCTTGTCCCGGATAATAGTTTTATGCGCATCATGGCTCTCGCGACCGCAGCAGCGATTATTACTTGGGCTATTATTGTTATTGTTCATTTAAAGTTTCGAAAAGCACATAAGGGCAGAAAAGAAGCGCTCATTTATGGGTTTGGTTTATATCCTTACGCCAACTATTTTTGCCTCTGCTTTCTGGCTTTATTATATTGCATTATGTTTGTAAGTGGCTTTGGAAAAAATGGATTAATGACTCAACTTTTCAATATGATAGGAATAAGGGTATCTTTTTTTGAACCATATATCCCTGTGCAGATGCCTGATATGAGTTTGGCAGTTATGATTATTCCTCTCTGGTGCTTGTTTTTACTCTTGGGTTATAAACTTAAGCGATAGTGGTAGAAGAGGTAATATAAAGAGATTGATTGGAATAAATCTTGGGGATCATAAAGTTTGATAAGGTAACACAGGTCTTTGGTGACTTGTATGTTTTAAGAGATATTACTGTACAGCTTACCGAAAGACGAATCGCCGTTATTGGTGCCAATGGTTCTGGAAAAAGTACATTTGTTCGTCTTATCAATGGGTTACAATTACCATCTCGTGGTTTTGTAAGTGTTGATGGGCTTGATACAAAACGCGATGCAAAAGCAGTAAAACGTAAAGTAGGATTTGTCTTTCAAAATCCTGATAATCAAATTGTTTTACCGTTAGTGGAAGAAGACTTATCTTTTGGTCTCAAAAACCTAAAACTGAGTAAAGATGAAATTAAGGAGCGTGTAGATGAGATCTTACAGCGCTATGATCTTGAAACTTTCAGAAATCATGCAGTTCATTTATTAAGTGGTGGACAAAAACAACTCGTTGCTATTTCCAGTGTCGTGGCAATGAAACCAGACTATATTATTTTTGATGAACCGACGACATTGCTTGATTTGCGAAATAAGCGCCGTGTTACGCACGTTATAGAAGAATTATCACAAACGGCAATTGTTGTATCGCATGATTTGGAGTTTCTCAAAAAGTTTGATAGAGTGTTAGTTTTTGATAAGGGGGAAATAGTTGTTGATGATGTACCTGTTGTTGCGATCAAAGAATATATAAGAAGAATGTTGTGATCGGTTTATATCTTCCTCAGGATACGTTCATTCATAGGCTTAAACCAGGGGTTAAGCTGTTAGCCCTTACTATATGTGCAACTGTTCTCTTTATGGTATCATCAATTTTTATTCTACTACCCTTTTTATTATTTGTAGCTTTATTGTATAGAGTTGCGAAGGTTCCTTTTAACAATGTGTTAAGACAGCTTAAAGCAATGGGCTTATTTTTAGTCCTTATATTTGTTTTTCAAGTTATTTTTAAAAATTGGCTTACAGGTTTTGAGATTGTATTGCGTTTTATTTCTCTTGTTTTTTTAGCCTCTCTTGTTTCTTTAACGACTAAAGTTTCAGATATGGTGAGTGCCATTGAAACATGGCTTCAACCGTTTCGACGCTTTGGTATAAATCCATCAAAATTTAGTATGGTATTATCTATGGCAATCAGATTTATTCCAGTTGTTGGTGAGAAATTCAATGAAGTGCGTGAAGCACAGCGGGCACGTGGATTTGATACGAATATTGCTGCTCTTGCAATGCCGTTAATTATACGAACAATAAGGATGGCTTCAGAAGTTGCTGAAGCACTAGATGCACGTTCTTATGACTGTGATGCTGATGATAAAATATCTAACGATGATACATATTTATAGTAAGGAATAATTCAATGAATACAAAAGATCTAACCTATATTGCTTTATTTGCGGCTATTTACGCGGCTTTAGGCCTTTTCCCTCCTATTTTTCTTCCTATTTTTCTTGGACTTCCTATTACGGCTCAGTCAATGGGGCCGATGTTAGCAGGATCTATACTTGGAGCGAAAAGGGGGGCTTTAGCATCACTTCTTTTTCTTGTACTGGTTGCTATTGGACTACCTTTATTAGCAGGTGGGCGCGGAGGCATTGGTGTTTTTTTAGGGGCTGGTGGTGGCTATATGATTGGTTATCCAGTTGCTGCATTTTTTATTGGCTTTATGGTTGAGTTGTTTTGGCAGCGATTAAATTTTATAATATTATTTGTAATAAATGCTGTGGGTGGTATTGGGATTGTCTATTTTTTTGGAATACCATGGATGGCATATATTACCCAGGTTCCTTTGCTGACAGCTTTAATAAGTTCATTAGGCTTTTTGATTGGCGATTTTCTAAAAGTACTGATTGCATCTTTTGTAGCACTTACAGTTAAAAAATCCGTCCCTCTCATTACGTTAAAGAAAGGGTAGTCCTTACTTTGAATTGGAATGTTGTATCGCGGTTCATATGAAGATAAAAGGGAAAAAATAATAATATGATAAAGTCCCCTGTCTTATTGGTTTACGCTTTAATGAGAGGGGATATGTAAGACAAAAGAATTTATTGTATAGTATCTAAGTTATTATCTATAAACGGATAGGATATAATATGGCTTAGTTTAAGAGTACTATTTTAATAGTTATTTTTATAAATTATAAAATATTTTTATTCTTTTTATTATTATATAAATTTACTATATACATAAACATGATCTTATGTTAAATTCATTGTGGATTTTTATTGAGGAAAATAAGTTGTACAAATAAGGCTATGAATATAAGATACTGCTTTTCTATATGCGTTATTGTTTTAGTTTTTTCATCTGTCGTTAAAGCGTCTGAACGTGCTCCTTTTCAAGGCGTGACATCTGTTATTATTGCTCCTACTGTTTCTACGACAAGCCTGCCTCTTAATAAGAAAGTTGATTCTTTATTAAATAAAGTTATTTTACCCACTCATATGGGCGATCATAGTCTGTTTTGGAGACAAATAGCACCTCTGTTTCAAAAAGCGAGACGTGTGTATGTTAATTTAGGGCGATACATATACGCTTCCATATTCTCCATATTCAATTGGTAGATTATAAAAGAACAGATTATCATTATATATCTATTATTTTTTTAGCGTAATTTCTACAGTAAAAGCATGAAGTACGCCTTAAAAATATTCAAATCTTTTAAAAAAGAACCTTAGATTTATTATCAAGGTGAGAAATTATAGATTATGTCTCTATACATAAATTGTTTGCACTAATAATTTAAATGTTTATTACATTAAGCAGTAATTTGCCAGCATAAGTAATCTAAACAGTGAAATCATCAATCTTTTTACTTTTTGGAAAAAATCACAGCGATGTCTTATGAACAAGCACAAATCGCTTTGTTTTCTTTGAAAAAAAGCAACGTTTGCAAATGGCTAAAGCACAACAATCCTTACCACCACAAGAGCAACAAACGGCGGTGTGAAATGGAACAAAGAACAGTAGAATGGTTCTAAGCGCGGCTAGGAAAAGTCACCGCTTCAAACGTTTACAACGTACTTAGTAAAACAGCCAAGGGAACGCCTACAAGTAAATATGAGGATTACAAAATGAAACTCATGACAGAAGGCTTAACAGGGGAAATAAGTCAATCTTATACAACACCTGCTATGCAATAGGGCATTGAATATGAAGAAGATGCCTTGAGAGAATATGAATTCATTTATGACACAGAAGTCACAAGATGCGGGTTTATTCAACATCCCAAAATGAAAATGGCGGGGGCGAGCCCTGATGGGCTTATCGGTGATGACGGTTTAGTTGAAGTTAAGTGTCCACAATCAACTACGCATTTGCGCTTCTTTATGTATGACGAAATCAAGCCTGAATATATCGCGCAGATGCAATTCCAAATGGCATGCACAAGACGCAAAAGGTGTCATTTCATTAGCTATAATCCATAATTTTTAGGCAGATCTACTGGTTTGAGAATTAAAATCAAACGCGTCCACCCGTGATGAGGAACACATTGAAGAGATTAATAAAGCTGTTGAAGCCTTTTTAACAGAAATAGAGCGAGACATGAGGAAGATTTTGACAAAAGCCGCTTAAAGTTTATGGGGGGCTTCTCTCCCAACACCCCCGCCCATTTATTAAGGAAATCAAACGTGTATAACATCGAACATATCATCATACAGCCTGCTAAAGACGAGGAGTTTTGTTTTTTTACCATTGGCTATGAAGGAAAGTCCCTTGAGAATTATCTTAATTGTCTCATAGAAAACGATATCAAAACTTTATGTGATGTTCGTAAAAACCCAATAAGTAGAAAACACGGATTTTCAAAAGGACAATTAGAGAAAGCTGTAAGCAACATTGATATTGAATATATGCATATGCCTGAACTTGGGATTGTTTCTGAAAAACGACGAAATTTGAAAACACAAAAAGATTATGAACGCCTTTTTGAAGACTATCAAAATACAACTCTCAAGAATAATTCTTGTGCAATAAACAAATTATATCAAATTTTTTTAAACAAAAAGCGCGTTGCAATCACCTGTTTTGAAGCCAATGTCTGCATGTGTCATAGAGGCAAAATAGCCTTGGCTCTTACACAATTAAAAGATTGGAAATATGAAATTAAGCACATCTAAAAAATAAGCTTGCAGATTTTTTAAAAATAGGAGTGCTTCATATGCCTCCAGCCCTTTACCCATTTACGTAACATAAAAAATAGAAAGGTAATGAGATGATATTTGATGATGGTGGTAGACATGTAACGACACGTGAATGTGCACAGCTTTTTAGTGTGTCAACAACAACGATTCGCAATTGGGTACTTCAGGGGTTATTTCCGGAGCCATATAAGCTAGGGAGGGCAGTGAGGTGGAGAAAGAAAGAGATCTTAGCTTTCACTTCAAAGAAAAATAAGGAGCAAATTAGGTAAAATTGTATAAACCGTAGAAGGTGGTCTAAAAGGTGGTCTGAAAGCAGCTCTTTAAAGAAAAAATCTATGTATTACAGTATATTAAAGATACAAAATGGTGCCCAGACGCGTTCTAGTTTATTTTAACAAAATCAGTATCTTAATAAGATATGAGGGAACTTTATAGGTATTGAATTATTACGTTTTTTTTGTTCCTATCCCTCATTTTTTTGTAGCTTTTTTATTGCTTCTAG
>NZ_BAABIZ010000030.1:0-12267 GCF_039543045.1 Bartonella jaculi | reverse complement strand
GTACACGACAAGTATTTTCCCCCGCATCTTCCTTTAACCAGTCAAGGGCTTCATGGCGCTTCTTGGCACTTTGTGTTCCATCAATATGCGCAAAGGTACACTGAAGAGGCGGCGTCTCTTTATAGAGCTTATGAATACCAGACAATTCTTCCTGCATGCCTTTAGAATTGAATGTGTCACAGATACGTTCAGAGGTCTTAATGTCTCTACAAAAAGCCAAAGCCCGACGCATGGGCTTGGGGTCATCACTCAAATCAACTTTCAGATCTATTTTGCTAAGAGCTTGATAACAGCCTATGATTTTAGTCTTATCATCAAGGGTAAGTTCATAATTCTCATCTGTCATCAGATGTTGAATGGATTCACTCACTTCCTCTTCATTAATACCCAAAACAATAATCTTATAAGGTGCTAAAAGTTCATTCTGAACGGCTTTTGAGAAAGTATAGGTGTAAAGCTCTTTTCCATAGAGCGCTTCATCATCCATAGACGCCAGAATACCATTCATCTCATGGGCTTGCTTTTTGGCACTATCAGCAAAGATCTTTGGCGTTGCTGTCATGTAGAGGCGTTTTTTACCCCGAATGATGCTGTTATCATGAACTTTGATAAATTCAGATTCATGCTTGTCTGTTCCCAACACAACTCCAGTTGTTCTATGGGCTTCATCACAAATAATCAGATCAAATTCTGGTAAATCATACTCTTTTTGCGCATCAGCAATCACTTGGATCGAATGGTAGGTCGAAAAGATGACGGTCATCACATCAAGAGATGTCTTACCCGCTTTACGCGCAAGTGTTTCCGCATCCGTTGTTGCTGGTAGCACAAGATCAGAAGCGTCCAGACCAGCTTCATCATCATTTTGGTTTTTACGACGCTTGCCCACTTGTGTATCAGAACACACAGCAAAGGAACGTAAAGGCACTTCTGTATCACTTGTCCATTCACGTACCGTTTGTGACATCAAAGCAAGGGAGGGCACCAAAAATAAAACACGCTTGTCTTTCCCTGCTATTTGTTCTGCTATCTTAAGGCTAGTAAAGGTTTTCCCCGTACCACATGCCATAATAAGCTTGCCACGGTCTGCTTCTCGTAACCCTTCACAAACTTTTTCAAGTGCTTCCTTTTGATGATCTAAAAGCTTTTTTTTCGGTTGCTCTTTAAGGACCGCTTGTCCTCTTTCTTTATAAGCACCCCAATCGATTTGACTGTTTTCTAAATCAAACAGATTAATCTGTTGAATGCGAACCTCTTGACCATCACAAGTGTTATGCGCATTATCACTCCAATTGCTCTCAGTACTATCAACGAGAATACGACGCGTGAAGATCTTTTTGCCTGATGCAGCGATAAAGCTATCAATATCTTCTTTTTTAATGCAGTGAGAAGCGTCATAGCATTTGCATTGGATAGCCGCATAGCCTTCTTCATCACGGATTGTAGCGACCAGATCAATACCGATATCACGCCCATCTTCCCCATGCTCTTGCGCCCATTCAAAATAGGTCTGAACCTTTTCGTATTCTTGTTTTTGCAAAGGGTCTTCAGACAGATAAGCCATCACAAGATTTTCAAAAAGTGTTCCCAATTCACGGGGTGATTTTGCCTTTTCACGATAGAATTGTAAGAGAGAGCGTAATGAGACGTGTTTATTATCAGACTTATCAGATTGAAGCATTATGCATTAAACTCCAGCACCTTATAGCATTGATAATTATTCAAAGGAATCGAAATGGAGTTAATTAAATGGATTCAAAAGAAATATCGACAACAAAATGATACAAAACCACCCAAAAACCCATAAATTGCTCAAAGTAAATTTTATAAAAGATGATTATAAGCAGCAAAATAGTGAAATTTGCTATTTGTTTTATGATTAATCAAGACGAATTCAATACGTGCTTTTAAAACATCATAATGATTATTTTGATAGGTT
The DNA here is from genome assembly GCF_039543045.1 of Bartonella jaculi. Lineage (NCBI taxonomy): Bacteria > Pseudomonadati > Pseudomonadota > Alphaproteobacteria > Hyphomicrobiales > Bartonellaceae > Bartonella > Bartonella jaculi. Next base: position 10,328 of record NZ_BAABIZ010000030.1, on the reverse strand, counting down.
TTATGTGTCATTGAAATGATCACTTTTGTCAGTTCAATTTACAGACACAAACTGACAAATGTATATTTACAGTTGTATTTATTTGTTATGGCTGTTTTAATAAGTTGTATCTTAAAAAAGAGATAAAATTTAACATATTGAAAAATAATGCTTTTATTTTTTTACCATTTGAAAAAAATGCTATAGGGTCTAGAGTGAACTGACAAGACTGACAAAAGTCTTTTTTCAAAGCAGTTTAGATTATTTCCTTTTGAGAAAAATTTCCTCATGCCCTGTAAAAGGGTTTTTCGCGTTTGAGTAGAAAGCTTTTAAAAGAGGTTTCTTTATTGTTTGCTATGATAACTTTTTACGAAAGGATACAAATTAAGAGCATGATATGGGGTTTATTTTATACACGTTATATAGTGCAGGATAGGGGGTGAGCAGCGAATTTATTCTCTCTTATTGATGGGTGTATTAAGGCATTAACTGGGGATATTGATGTATTAACCATTGACTTACTAAACAGTTTTGGTTACGTGGTTAATGATATATGTATGGGGGAGAGATCTTCAGCAGTTAAAATAAAGCAGTTTTGGGTGCCCCTTTTCTATGGTTACAGAGGCGTGTGCTTTTGTAAAAAGTGTCATAGGGTCGTGGCTGTTTTGAGTGGTCTTGTTAGAGGTTCCATGAAGTTCTTTTAAAGAATGCTTCATGAATAGTGCAAAGCGGGGGCAATCTGTATTGTTTTCTGTATTTTTACGCCAAAGTTCTCTTTTGAGAATTTTTCGTGCCCTCTTTGTTTTCTTTGGCTTGTTTACAGGTATAAGTGTTTATGCGCGGTCATCGGCTATTTTTCATTCCCCAACCGATAATTTTTCTCGCCAACAATCTGAGAAACAGCAATTAGAAAGAATTGAGAAATTACGGTCTTTAACGCCTAAAAGGATAAAGACGCCTTCAGAGCAAAATCCAGAAACGCTTTTGGGTGGGAAGCAATGTTTTCCCATTCATGCTCTTGTTGTTGAGGGAGTGCATCATGTCAAAAAGCGCTCTATATCAGCTGTAACAGATCCTTATGTTGGAAGATGTATCGGGCTTGTCGATATTCAGCTCTTAATCAAAAAGTTAACTAAAGTTTATTTGGATCAAGGTTATGTAACGGCGCGTTTTTATATTCCTGATCAAGATATCAAAAACAGCAAGACGCTCAAATTTGTTGTCGTTGAGGGCAAGCTCTCAGAGATTTACTATAATGGTTCTCCAGCATCTCGTTATAACAATGTTGTATGGGGTGCTTTTCCTGGGCTTCAAGGTCATGTTCTGAACATGCGCGATATTGAACAGGGGCTTGATCAGATCAACCGTTTGAGTTCAGCGCATGCCCAAAGTGAACTTCTTCCAGGAAGAGAAGATGGGAGCACCATTGTGAATATTAACAATCATCCCGATAAAACTTTTAAGGTTACCGTTTCCCATGACAATTTAGGACAAGCCTCCACGGGTTATGCGCGTTATAGTGCGGGTTTAAAACTGGAAAATATTTTAGGGATGAATGATTTATGGGACTTTGGCTATCAACGCAGTGAACCCGATTATTGGGGTGAGAGCAAACAGGAAGGGCATAGCAATAACATTTCAGCGAGTGTGAGTATTCCGTACGGTTATTGGACCTTTGCTTTGAATGGCACCGTCTATAATTATCAAAGTATTATACATGGCAATTTTACAGATATAGAAACGACGGGGGATTCGAGTGAATTACACGGGGGTGCAAGCACTGTTCTTCATCGTGATGGTGTTTCAATCACGACCCTGAATTTAGGTCTTTCCTATAAGAGAACCAACAATTACCTCCTTGGCAATAAGATAGAGGTTGGCAGTCGCCAATATAGTGTTGCCAATTTGGGGATTTCGCATTCGCGCCAGATGTTGGGTGGGACGTGGACCTTTGATGTCAGTTATTTTAAAGGGCTTGGTTTGTTTCATTCAGTCAAGAAACATGCGCCAGGAGCAGGGGATGCGGAGCCACAATTTGCCAAATTTACTAGCACACTCAGTGTTATGACGCCCTTTAAAGTTGGAGGATGGAATTTCATACTAAGCAATCTTTTGAGTGGGCAATACTCTCCTCATAATCTATTGAGCGCGGAGCAGATTTCGTTGGGGGGCGCCTCCAATGTTCGTGGCACGCGTGAGAGTTTGCTTTTTGGCAATAACGGTTTTTTTATCCGTAATGACTTGTTGCTACGAACTGTTCCGTGGAGCAACAATGCTTCTGTTAAAAAGCTTTTTGGTGAACTTCGTCCCTTTGTTGGTTTGGATTATGGGCGTGTATTTTCGCAGCCTTTGTATGGGGTTACCGGTGAACAGCTTGCGGGTTGGACAGCAGGTATAAAGCTTGCGGGGGGCATAGTTTCTCTTGATGCAAGCTATTCAAGTGTTCTGTGGAGTACAGTCAAGCACAAGAAGTCAGGAAAGGCTTTTGTGACATTAACAATGGAACTTTAAGCGTCTTTTATTGGGGAGTCAAAGCATGAGATATGAGAAGAGAGCAAACAGAGCAACTTTATTAGGCGTTTTAGTCTCCAGTACGATGCTCAAAAAGGTTTTGGTAGGTGGGATTGGTTTTTCTTTTCTGTTCCAATCTCCAATGGTTCAAGCGCAAATCGCTGCTGATTCTAACGCTGGTGCAGGCAATCGTCCGGATATTGTGGCAGCGCCCAATGGGGTTCCCTCCATTGATATTGTTACCCCCAATGGCAAGGGCTTATCACACAATAAATACTACGATTTTAATATTGGCAATGCAGGTGTGATTTGGAACAATCATGCGCAAGAAGTGGGGCAATCGCAGTTGGGGGGCATTATGCCGGGTAATCCCCATTTGCGTGTTACTGGTTCGGCGAAAGTTATTTTAAATGAAGTGACCAGCAGCAAGCGCAGTGCGCTTCATGGTCCAGGAGAGGTTTTTGGGAGCCCAGCCGATGTGATTATAGCCAATCCCAATGGGATAAGCTGTGATGGTTGCGGTTTTATCAATACGCCCCATGCGACCTTAACCACAGGTGTACCCGAAATTGATGCGAGTGGTTTTCTGAAAGGCTTTGAGGTGCGAGGTGGGGACATCACCTTTGGTGCAAAGGGAGCCAATTTTTTCTCAGGCCAAGGGGTTGTTGATATCGTCGATATTGTCTCCCGCACGGTGCATTTTGAAGGAGCTGTTGCGGGCAAGGAGATTGGGGTTGTAGCAGGGACGGGTTACTTTGATTACGCTTCACGGGAAATGAAAGAACTGACCGACATTACCGGCAAGCCAGAATATGCGATAGATGGTTCTGCTTTGGGCGCTTTACAGGCGGATCAGATTAAACTTGTAGCGACAGAACAAGGTGTTGGTGTTCGCATGCGTCATGATATGGCGGCGAATGCGGGGCAGCTGCATCTTTCTGCTGATGGAAAAATCTCCCTGAAGAATGTTTTTGGTCATGGAGGCGTTTTACTGAAATCAAAAAGCGATAGCCTTCAGGCAAAGCACGTCACCTCGAAAAAGAATATTAAGATTGCAGCGAAAAAGGATGTGATGTTAGAGATGGTTGGCGCCGATGGTCATTTGAGAATAGAGGCGCAGGAAGGGCTTTTATCGATTGCAGAAAAAGCCACATCGGGGGGCAATATGGAACTTTCTTCGCGCCAGACCCTCAAAGTTTCTGGGCTAGGGGCAAGTGCTGATATGGCTCTTGAAACAGGCGGTGACTTGAAGATTGAGGGGATCGTTTTAGCACAAGGGAACTTAAGGGCGCATGCCGGTGGTGATATAAAGGCGCAGCTTTTAGCTGGTGGGGTTGATATGGCGGCAACGGGTGCTGCTGGTACACTTGTTCTTGGTACACAAGGGGATGTTGATCTCCAGAGCAGTCAAGGTGCGATTGTCGCTGAAAGTGTTTATGGGGCAGGAGATATCACCTTGGTTTCTCATAACGGTCTTTCTGTTTCTCAAACGATCCTATCGCATCAAAATATCGCCATTCATACACAACCAGAAACAAATGCCCCCGTTCATTTTGGACAACTTTTAGCCTATGGCAATGCAAATATTGAGGGCGGAGCGGTTGATTTTGCTTCCCTGATGACGGGCGGTGATGCTGTTTTCAATGTAGGTAGCCTTGATGCTGGCACAGTGATGACAGGTTTAGATTTTGTTGGTTCTCAGGTGAGTCCTGCGAATCCTACAGGTGATCTTGTTTTTTATGACAAAGGTTCCCTTTCTATCACGGCACAAAAGGGCATAAAGGTTGGACATATTATCAGTGGTGGCAATATTGACCTTTTTGCTGGCAACGACATTTATTATGATCAGGTCATTGGCTATGGCAGCGCAACCCTGACCTCTGTATCTGGAGAGATCAGTGTTGAGAATGTGCTGTCTGCTGAGGGGGATGTGAGATTGACGGCAAACACTCTCGATTTAAGTAATAATCGTTCTCATATTTATACGCCGCAAACGCTGTTTTTAAATGCAGATAACATTTATGTCTCAGGCAGCACGCTGACTTATGGTGGTTTAGACTTTAACAGCACCAATGCTCTTGAGATTCACCATGCACGGCTACAAGCCATTACAGATGGGGGGGGAACTGGAGATATTCTTTTTGTTGCGCCAGGCGTTATGGCTGATGAGGCAACGTCTGTTTTAGCGGCACGAGATTTTAGGATCAAAACAGGGGAGCTTCAGAATAGCGGACAATTGGCAGCGGGGCAGAATTTAGCCTTTAGCGTGACGGGCAATGTGACCAACAGCAAAACGGGTTTAATTTATGTGAAGGGCAGTGGTGCGTTCAAAGTCGATGGGGCTTTGCTCAATGATTTTGGCGCCATAATGGCAGAGGGTGATTTATTTTTTACTAATGTAGAAGGCAGCGGAAAAAGCCTTTCGCTTGTTAACAAAGCAGGTTTTATTCAAGCCGGTGGAAATTTAAATATCCAAACCAACACCTTGAAAAACGAAGCTGAGAGCACGCCTGTCATCACGGAAACATCGGAATATGCGACAATTTCATTCGAAAAACCAAAGGGTTCTGATCAACTCAGTGATGGGATGTTATATCAGGATGCGAAAGTTGGTCTTTGGGGAAAAGGGCACGAATATCAAGAAGATAAAACAATAGGAAAAGGGCACGTAGAACTTTTTTTGGATGTTCCTCTTTGGGCGAGCAAAGAAGAAACCTATGGCACCGCAATTTCAAGCGACGGAACAGTTTATAAGGCTTTTACTTGGGAATTTAAACCTATATATCAGCAACTGTCCGTAACACGGTATCAATGGAATGGTTCTCGGCGAAGAGGAGGATTTTTCTGGTCAATAATAAACGAAGACTGGTCACACATGACAGAAGAAACCGTCACGCAGGCGTTTTCGCATAAACCCACTGTTCAGGGGATGATACAATCTAGCGGTAATCTCATTATTAACGCTGATAACATTGAGAATAGCTACAGCATTATGAGAGCGGGAGGGAATGCCGATATCCAAGCCAATGTGCTCACCAATTTGGGGGCAACAGCCTATAAAAAAACCTTTATGCATTGTAATGCAAAGACAGATAATTGTTATGCCTATAAAGCTGATGGAAGCCACGATGTTTCTTTAGATATAGCCGATGGCAAATTTCGTCATATCCGCTCAGAAGCTTTGGAGAGCGTTCCTGGTCTTGTCCAAGCGGGTGGCACTTTAAATCTGGTGGTCGATCAACTCCACAACACGGCAGCGAAAGGTTCGATTACAGGGGATGCGCATTTTGAAGCCAAAGCCGTTGGAGGCAATCCACTGGATGCATTAAGCGGTTTGACTGGGGTTGGTGCTCTCTTTACACCCAAAGTGGATCTCAATAATGCAGGGGAACTTTCTGAGGGGCTCCCTTTGCCAAAACCCCAATCGGGTGGGGTTGGTGGCACACTGCCTAACCAGAATTTCCTTTATGAAACCAGAGCAGAATTCCTCGATGTTGGCAAGTTTTATGGTTCAGCTTATTATTTAAACAGAATTGGTTATAAGCCTGATCGAGAGATTTTTTTCTTAGGCGATGCGTATTTCGAAAAGGAATTGATTGAGAAACAAATGCGTGATCTTGTTGGTCAAGGTTTGGGCAAGGGTTCCTTTATTCCTGGAAGTGATGCCATTGAACAAGTCAAAACCTTGCTTAATGTAGGGGCAGAATATGCAAAAGCACACAATCTTCCCTTTGGTGAGGCACTCACACCAGAACAATTGGCTTCTCTCGAAGAGCCGATGGTGATTTATGTGCGGCAAAAAGTAAAGGGCATGGATGTTTACGCACCGGTGCTTTACATTCCCGAAAAAGACAGAGCCTCCTTTGTTTCTGCTGGGGCTTTGATCATGGGCGATGATGTCAATATCACCAGCCAAAATACCAGTAATTCCACGATAACCAATTCAGGGCGGATTGCAGCATCGCATCAATTACATGTGCATGGCGGGGATATCTTGAGTCAAGGAGGGCACTTTGCGGCGGGTGGTGATGCTGTTTTAGTTGCGGAGAAGAATATTCGTTTGGATGCAGGGCGCACAACGGTTGACGGCGTGGAGACCGTATTAAACACCGAGGCGCTTTCTGCTGGTGGTAATGCAACGGTGATTGCTAAACAAGATATCACAGCCTCAGGGGTGGGGATTACCACGAAGGGTGATCTTGCCATGGCTACAGAACAGGGCAACTTGACGATCGGTGCCGTCAAAACCGATTACCATGATGAACAGGGTGATGCCACCATGCATCATAAATCTGTGTTAAATTCTGGAGGCTCAACAACGCTTTCCTCTGGGAAAGATTTGAATATTTTAGGCTCTGATGTTCAAGCAACTGATAAACTTCTCTTAAAAGCTGAGAGGAATGTTTCGATTGATGCCACACGCAACATTGCCAATAGCCATCGCGGAGATCAAACCTCTCATGTCGCCTTGCACAATGGTTCTCATTTAAGTTCTGGAAAAGATACCACTGTCATCTCCGGTGGCGATATCCATATTACTGCTTCCGATATAGATGCAAAGGGCAATGTTGGTCTTGGCGCCCAAGGGGAGATAGCGATAGGGGTGAGAAACGATGAGAGGGAGTATCATCTTCGCGCCAAAAACACGAAAGTCGATATGCAAGCCTCTCATGCGGTTGGCTCTTCGATAAAATCGGGAGGTGATACCACTATCGTTGCGGGGCAGGATGGCAAAGCGCATGATCTCACCATCACGGGCAGTTCTATTGCGGCTGATGGTAAGGTGGGGCTGAAAGCCAGCCACGATGTCTTGATCAATAATGCAGAGGATAGCTTACATTATGAAATGTCGTATCACAAAGAGGGTGGGGCGTTCAGCAGCAGCAAATCTGCGCATAACAAGATTGATGCAACAGAAGTTGTGGGTTCAACAATAGCAGGAGGTAAAGGCGTTGCCCTTGAATCGGCAAACAACACGGAAATTGTCGCCTCGACGCTCACAGCCGGCAAGATAGGGGAAACACCAGATCAGGAACAAGCGGATATTACCATTCACTCTGGGGGAAATATTCTCATTAAAGGTGCGCAAGAGAAGTATGATCAGCAAGCACAATCCTCAAAAAGTGGTTTTTTGCATGAGGAATCTTCTGATACATCTCAATCCCATACCACAACGGTTTCCTCCATTCTTGGGGCGACGGGCAATATTGATTTGCAAGCAAAAAAAGATGCCACGATTACGGCTTCTCATATGATTGCAGACCAAAACATCAATGTTACAGCAGAAAATGTCACGATTAATGGCATGACAGATCATCATAAGAGCCATTCAGAAACCCATGAAACGGGTTTTGGTGTGGGCTCAGGCAAGGGCTTTGTGTCGATATACGGCAGTGAGGGAAAGACAGAGAATGAAGAGAGTTTTGAACATCAAGGCTCTTCTCTCAATGGAAAAAATATTACCATCACCGCTACAAAAGAAGATGTGAACGTGGTCGGCTCTGACTTTAATGCGAGGGAAAATATTAATGTTTCGGCAGCCCGTGATGTCAATGTGCTTGTTGGTCATAATAGCCATAAGTCAAACTCTGAAGAAGAACGCACAGGCTTTGGGATTCAATTTGAAAAGAATCCTAGCGGTGCTTCTATTGGTGTTGGGGTTGCCAGCGCCAAGGATACAGGCGATCAATGGGAAAAGACTAATACAGCATCTAATTTCCATGCGGGCAATGATGCTAATTTTAATGCCGGCAATGATGCGAATTTTCAAGCGGCAAATGTTTCGGCAGACCGTGATGTCAACATCGATGCAGGCAATAACGTGACCTTTTCAGAAGCTGATGATATCTCTAATGCGAAGGAAACACACGAAAAATCCTTTGCTGGTGTTACAACCTCTGTCAATGTGGGTGCTCTTGGGACCGTACAAGGATTAAAAGATTCAGCAGACCGCATGAATAATAAGGATGGCAACAACACAGTTATTAATGGCATACTGACCGGCATGAAAATCAATCATCTTTTTAACAAAGGCAAGAATTTCGTCAATTGGCTGAGTGGCAATACAGGGGAAAGAGGCAACACCACAGGAGCTCTGGGCCACATACCAGGAAATTTTGGCGGCTCAACAAAAGATGCTCTTGCCAATATGGCTGATGCCTCTGCCAGTGTGACAGTGGGCTTTAAGACAGAGAAGGCAGAGGCATCTTCTCAAGTCTCCACGGCGGTGACAGGTACAATAGAAGGTAGGCGTTCTGTCAACATACAATCCCACGAAGGCAGTATTCATGGTACTGGAGTCGATATTATCGCCGGCACAAACTCGATGCAAAACAATGATGAACAGAGTGGAAATATCAACTTGGTAGCAGGGAAAGATATCACCTTTGCAAGTGCGCAAAACACGCAAAGCACACAGAACCACAGTGAAAGCGCTTCGGTGAATGTTGGGTATAGTTATGGCACAGGCGGTGCAGGGGTAACAGGCAATGCTTCCTTTAGTCAAGGGGAAGGTTCCAGTGAGGAGGTTCACCAGAAGAACAGCCATATCATTGGCACCGGCACTGTTCACACCAACAGTGGGGCAAACACCACACTGGCGGGGTCAGTGGTTTCTGGAGAGCGTGTAGAAATGGGGGTTGGGGGTGATTTTGCCATTATCAGTCGCAGTGATACGGGACAAACCTCCAGCAAACAGAAATCGGTTTCTGCTGGGTTTGGTGGGAGCAAAAGTCTTGATGCAGGATCAACAAGCCTTTCCTTACAAAAGGATCAATCCTCCAGCGATTATTACAGTGTTGTGGAGCAATCCGGCATCAAAGCTGGGGCAGGAGGTTTTGATATCACTGTAAAAGACAAAACGATCCTAACTGGCGGCATTATTGCCAGCACCGCGCCGGCAGAAAAAAACAGCCTGACCACAGGAAGCATCAGCACCAATGATATAACCAACAGTGCCCATGCGCAAGCCAGCAGCCATGGGGTTAATGTTTCTGGTGGTGGTGTCTTGCAACAAGGCAAATATGGCGTCATAAAAAACGTTGCTAAAAATGCTTTAAGTCATGGGAAAGCTCAGGATGCAGCGGAGGGGGAAACCAAATCCGCTATCAGCGATGGCACCATCATCTTGACCGGTGCAAGCAACCAGAGGGCGATGGGGCAAGATGTTGGACAAATCATTGATGCTCTCAACCGCAACACCGCTACAGCCCACCAGGCTGTAGGGCAGCTAAATGTAGCACCGCTTGAGGATATATTGCGTAATCGTTTAGGTATGAGAAATCAATGGGTGGATGAATGGTTTGATTATTGGGACAAAGTGCGCGAAGTCGCATTTGTCAAAAAGCATCCTGAGGGTGAGGTTGAGCACGATGAAAATGGCAATGTCATCTATGCAACAGATAAAAATGGAAATTATATAAAAGACAGTTATGGAAGAAAAATCCCTCTGTATCACTATTTAACACCAGAGGGAGAAAAGCATTTACAAGCCGGCTCTGATGGCAATACCCGTATGTTCTACAATGGCATTTTTAACACACCAGATGAAGCAGCCCGTAATGCCGTTCAGTTGGCTGATAATGAGTATGAACCCCTTTATTTTACATACTTCCCACAAGCTGAAGACTGGGAAGTAGAGTTAGGGATAGCATATTATCAAAAGTTTTGGGAAGGTAATACTTGGGGGCTGAGTAATTCGACCAAGAAGTTTCAAGATTTTATGTATCGTTATGGCAATGACGGAGCGATTGTTAATGCGCATAGCCGTGGTAGTCTGACAGTGGGCAACGGAATGCGTGACTTTGAAAAGCATGGTATTCACGGTATAGGGTACAAAA
>NZ_BAABIZ010000029.1:11633-13530 GCF_039543045.1 Bartonella jaculi | reverse complement strand
CCCAACGTCGTAGAGTGCTAATAGAAACCCCCAAAGCTTGAGCGGCCTTACCTATCCCAACAAATCTATTCATAATACGTATTATTACATAGATATAAATAGATTACAAGTAAACTGTGTAAACCCCTTTTTAATCATGATTTCTTAATCATGATTTTGGAGCTGCGTGAGAAGGACAAAAACAAGCCGTTATGGTTATGGTTATGGTTATGGGTCAAGGTCGCCCATAAATGCAATGTAAGCCCATAAATGCAATGTAAATTGTACCAGCTACTGTAACGGAAACGGATAAAGAACTTGAAAGATTACTAATGATTTTATTCATTAGATCTCCAAGAGTCTTCATGAAACGTTTATCTATATCCCCATATGTAGGAACGTAATCTATTGCTAACATTCAATATCCATGTTATTTTTTTGTGAAAACAACTATTGAGCGTTTCTTTCTGCTTCTTCTTTCTCTTTTTGTTCGGCTTTAGCACGCTCTTTTGCTTCTTGTTCTGCTCGCTCTTTATTTATTTTCTCGAGAGCTTTATTATAGTTTTCTGTAGCTTTCTTACGATGTTCTTCATCAAGTTCCTTAGCGGCTTGTCGCACATTTTGACAATTTTTAGAATTATCAGAAGCTCCACATTTCCATTGAAACTCTCTTACTAATTCTTCATTTTTTTTAAATTCTTCTACGCTGTAAGTTTTTTCGCAACCAACAGCGACAATTCCAGTGCAAAGCAGTAATGCTGTGATAATGATCTTGTTCATGATATAAGTTCCTCTTTTATAAATTTAATGACCACGGATTTTTTTTGCATAGTCTTGGTATCGTTTACTAGATTCTTCTCTAGCACGGATAATTTCAGCTTGAGCTTGAGCTTCAGATTGAGTTTGTTGAGAATCATAGAAGTGGCTTATGTTTGCAAGACTTCTGCTTGTAATATTGCGTGTATAGCTGCTCATTATGTTTGAGCGTCTTGAACTTCAGCAGCGGTTTTAGCATTTTTAAGTTTTTCAATGATCTTGTTTTTCTGCTTCACTCATCGTTTGACCTTCGGCTGAAACAAGTTTGGTAATCCACTACCGTAAAAACACTCTATCTGCTGGATTGTTATAATCTAAGCCTTTCAGCGGCGCTATCCCTGTTGATTTGCCATTTTTCAGCGGCATATAGGTGCCACGGCCAGCGCGCACAAAGAGTTCTGCTCCACGAGCTTTATCAAAACAGATCATATTATGGTTAACCATTTTTTTGTGTGTTTGAGAAAGTTAATTTTTGTAAAGAGTGTCCATGAATGGACGGATGATGAATTTTTAACATGAAAATCCCCCCTTCCGTTATTAATATTAAACTGCTGAAATACATAAATGAAAAAAAATTAATTTCTACTGTTTAAAGTATAATATTTTTATTTGTAACATGTAAGCAACATACAATTTAAACTCTCTGTAACGCTCACCAAAATCATGATTAAAGGAGAAATCTTGTAATGATACTTAATCAGCATCTTTATCCTGCTTAACAAGACTATCATCCTCCACTTTGGTAATGGCATTATTCATCTCTTTATGCCGCAAAAGAGCTACCACCAGCTGCACATGCACCACCTGCAAATGCAGAAGCTAGATCAGTATAGCTGTTCTCATCCTTAGTGCCCTCAAGATTTAACAATTTCAACCTTGAAACTAGGCGCTTTCCCTTTGCCATTCGCATAGCGAGCACGAGCATTACCGTCAAATGACAAAGCAACACCTCACCGCCAAGGCTATAAAGCGGCTTTGTTGCATACAAGCTAAAATCTGTAAAGCAGCCACCAATCCATCGCCAGTTGTGCCAAAATCGCTAAGCACGATATGCCCAGAAGCCTCACCGCCAACATTATATCCCTTCTGACGCATTGCCTGG
>NZ_BAABIZ010000029.1:9818-11538 GCF_039543045.1 Bartonella jaculi | reverse complement strand
CGGCTTTGTTGCATACAAGCTAAAATCTGTAAAGCAGCCACCAATCCATCGCCAGTTGTGCCAAAATCGCTAAGCACGATATGCCCAGAAGCCTCACCGCCAACATTATATCCCTTCTGACGCATTGCCTCGACAACATAGCGATCCCCAACATTTGTCCGTACAAGATCTAATCCTTTGCTATTTAAGAAGCGCTCAAGCCCAAGATTTGACATAATGGTTGTGACAATACCGTTGAGTTGCAACCGTCCTGCTTTATGCCAATGTTCAGCAATGACAGCAATCAGCTGATCTCCATCCACGGTTTGCGCTTTTTCATCAACAATCAGCACACGATCTCCATCACCATCGAGAGCAATCCCCACATCAGCACGCACTTCATGCACTTTTTGTTTTAAAGATGTCAAATCGGTTGAGCCACATTTTTGATTAATGTTGGTACCATTTGGCGCATCATGAATAGCAAAGACTTCAGCTCCCAATTCCCATAAAGCACGCGGAGCGGCCTTATAAGCGGCACCATTAGCGCAATCGACCGCGATACGCAAAGCATCCAAGCGCACATCACGCGGCAAAGTTCGTTTAGCATATTCGATATAACGGTAAATATCACCTTCGACTCGTTTTGCGTAACCAATTTCAGCACAACTTGCTAAAGACTTTGAAAGATCTGTATCGATCAACTGTTCAATTTTTTGTTCTATATCATCTGAAAGCTTAAAACCATCAGGACCAAAAAGTTTAATTCCATTATCATAGAAGGGATTATGAGAAGCAGAAATCATCACTCCCAGATCGGCACGCAATGAGCGACAAAGCATAGCAACAGCAGGCGTTGGCACCGGCCCCAACAAAAAAGCTTCCATTCCAGCAGCAGTAAATCCTGAAACCAAAGCATTTTCCAACATATAACCCGATAAACGGGTATCTTTACCAATCACCACACGACGCGACTGGCGTTGTGACCGAAACAAAACGCCCACCGCCATCCCCACTTTCATAGCAAAATCTGGTGTCATGGGAAAAACATTGGCTTTTCCTCGGATTCCATCTGTACCAAAATATTTTTGTGCCATCCCTATTTCCTTGCCTACACACTTCTTCTCTTATGGTCTTGACAGGGTTCCCTCTTGTAACAACGAAATCCCTCCATTTGGTTTATTTGTATCGCCTCACCCTTTCAGACGATTAAGACGTGCACCACGCCACTTGCAACAGATACGTTCACATGCCCTTACACGACACGCCCCAGTTCAAATCCTCTCTGAAGCGTTTTAAACACGGCATCGGTCTCTCAACACAACGCAAAAGATACCTTCCTATTTCCAACAAAAGACGCGTTTTATATTCTATCTCCAGCACCGCAGCGTTTCTCTAAAACCCAAGACCAGTTCAAATCTTCTCTGAAGCGTTTTAAACACGGCATCGGTCTCTCAACACAACGCAAAAGACACCTTCCTATTTCCAACAAAAGACGCGTTTTATATTCTATCTCCAGCACCGCAGCGTTTCTCTAAAACCCAAGACCAGTTCAAATCTTCTCTGAAGCGTTTTAAACACGGCATCGGTCTCTCAACACAACGCAAAAGACGCCTTCCTATTTCCAACAAAAGACGCGTTTTATATTCTATCTCCAGCACCGCAGCGTTTCTCTAAAACCCAAGACCAGTTCAAATCTTCTCTGAAGCGTTTTAAACACGGCATCGGTCTCTCAACACAA
>NZ_BAABIZ010000029.1:0-9721 GCF_039543045.1 Bartonella jaculi | reverse complement strand
CCAGCACCGCAGCGTTTCTCTAAAACCCAAGACCAGTTCAAATCTTCTCTGAAGCGTTTTAAACACGGCATCGGTCTCTCAACACAACGCAAAAGACGCCTTCCTATTTCCAACAAAAGACGCGTTTTAATATTCTATCTCCAGCACCGCAGCGTTTTTCTAAAACCCAAGAACTGCCAAAACAGTGCATAAACTTTTCTCACCTTCCCTTTCGAATGCTGTTTTTTAAAAAGGCAGGCAAGCTCATGCTTGCCCTTACAGAATTGGCACAGTTTTTCTAAAGACATCAGTGTTTAAAGACATGAGCATTTAAAGACATGGGCACTCAAGCATCTTTAGAAGGTTGCTGTTTAGTTTTAGGTTCCTCAGCATTTAATGCTTTTTCAGCGTCTTCTTTGCTTGCAGCAAGATTTTTTGCTCCAGTGGAATTTTTTACTCCAGTGGAATTTTTTACTCCAGTGGAATTTTTTACTCCAGTAGAGTTTTTTACTCCAGTAGAGTTTTTAGCACTTCGTGCTTTTTTCTCAGTTCCACGAGATTGAGGCTCTTTAAACGTGGTATTATGAGCATTGGCATCCCTAGATTTTGTTTTTTCTTTTGCAGTTTTTATCCCTTCGCTTTCTCCCTCTGCTTTACGAGCATTTGTTTCCTCTCCCATTTTTTTCTCTGTTTCGCCCTTACGAGTATTTGTTTTAGGGACAGAGGAAGTGCGCACAGTAGCATTTTCATCTTTCTGTGTTCGTGAAGGGGGTTTTCCTGCCACAACCTCGTTAATTTCCGCACCGGTTAAAGTTTCATATTCCAACAAACCTTGCGCCAGAGCGAACCATTCTTTCTTTTTTGTTTTCAGAATTCTGGTAGCATCTTTGTAAGCATCATCGATGAGCTTACGTACTTCCATATCGATCATACGCGCTGTTTCTTCAGAGACATTTTGTGTTCGTGCAACGGAATGCCCTAAAAAGACTTCATCTTGGTTATCACCATATGCAACATTACCGAGAATATCAGAAAAGCCCCATCGCGTAATCATTGCGCGCGCCAATTTTGTGGCCTGTTCGATATCGGACGCAGCACCGGATGTTATATTTTCTTTTCCGAATTTCAATTCTTCAGCCACACGTCCGCCCATCATGATAGCCAGACGAGAAATCATCCAGCGATAGCTCATAGAATAACGATCCCCCTCAGGCAATTGCATAACCATACCCAAAGCTCTTCCTCTTGGTACGATTGTTGCTTTATGAACAGGATCGGCAGCAGGCACATTGAGAGCTACGATAGCATGTCCTGCTTCGTGATATGCGGTGAGTTCTTTTTCTTCTTGGGTCATAGCATTTGAACGGCGTTCAGCGCCCATCATCACCTTGTCTTTAGCATCTTCAAACTCTTGCATTGTCACCACTCTTTTATTGCGGCTAGCAGCCATAAGAGCCGCCTCATTGACAAGGTTCATCAGATCAGCACCCGAAAACCCTGGCGTACCCCTTGCCAAAATTTTCAGATCCACATTAGGCGCTAAAGGCACGTTGCGCACATGAACTTTCAAGATTTGCTCACGCCCAGAAACATCGGGGTTTGGCACGACAACTTGGCGATCAAAGCGGCCTGGTCTTAACAAGGCAGGATCGAGCACATCGGGACGGTTTGTTGCAGCAATAAGAATGATACTTTCATTGGGCTCGAAACCATCCATTTCGACAAGCAATTGGTTTAAGGTTTGCTCGCGTTCATCGTTTCCACCTCCCAATCCGGCACCACGATGACGACCAACAGCATCAATTTCATCAATAAAGATAATACATGGGGCATTTTTTTTCGCCTGTTCAAACATATCGCGCACGCGGCTTGCACCAACACCGACAAACATTTCGACAAAATCGGACCCAGAGATAGTAAAGAAGGGCACATTGGCCTCCCCGGCAACAGAGCGTGCCAGCAAGGTTTTACCTGTTCCTGGAGGACCAACCAGCAACACGCCGCGTGGAATACGTCCCCCTAAGCGTTGAAATTTTTGTGGTTCACGTAAAAATTCGACGATTTCCTGTAGATCCTGTTTTGCTTCTTCAACGCCAGCAACATCCTTAAAGGTAACACGCCCCTGCGCTTCATTGAGCAATTTTGCCTTTGATTTACCAAACCCCATAGCGCCGCGTGATCCATTTTGCATTTGTCGCATAAAGAAGACCCACGCCCCAACGATAATAATAACGGGCAACAAAGAAAAGAGAAGGTTGAGGAAGATGCTATTACCAGAGCTTTCAGGGATAGCTTTAACGTTAACATTTCTGCTTTCCAATTTTTGTATTAAGCTTGGATCTCGTGGTGCAAAAGTTGAAATAACTCTATGATCAGCGGTTTTTCCTGTTAATTTCTGACCTTGAATGGTCACAGACTTCAATTCATTATTCTCGACTTTCTGCAAAAACTCGGAATAGGAGAGTTCTCCCCCTCCAGAACGCTGGCTATCTCCATTAAAAAGAGAAAACGATACAATCAAAATCAAGGCAATAACTCCCCAAATGAGGAGCGAGCGGTAATTGGAATTCATGTTAAGTCCACTTAATAAAACACAGATTTTAAATAAACACCCTTAACATATAACCTTGTCTGCCCCTTGCCAAGACATGAGAAGATGTTTATTCTCTTTTAAAGCGATTTTTCTTTATCTTTTCGCCTCAATATTAAAAAAAGGCTCAATAACATTAATAAACGGAGCATCTTCGCGTGACAAAAGCCAATCGAAGGGAGCCATAATTCGCTTTATGGTGACATTTTGTTGTAAAAGAGCGTGATCTGTCAACTCTGGAATATCATATCCTTTATCGTTTGAGATCATAGGCAGCGATTGGAGAGAAGGATAATGGGGGCGTTTGCGATCGAAATTTCTTTTTTTGCACAGAGATTTCAGCTGTTCCAACCCCGCTGGTCCAACTTTCAAAGTCTCAGTCCCAGAGTTTGTAATTTGATAGCGTCCATCCCATACAAAAGTTTTTCCGGGCTCAACAACCGCTTCTTTCAGATTTCGAGATTCGCGCCAAACAGCAATCCCGCTTCTCTTACGTTCCTCCTTTTGGTTATATTGCCCCTTTGGATTGTATTCCCCCCTTGGATTGTATTCCCCCCTTGGATTGTATTCCCCCCTTGGATTGTATTCCCCCCTTGGATTGTATTCCCCCCTTGGATTGTATTCAATGACAGATCCAGCCAGAGTAAAGCGTTGCTTTTCTGGAGAGTTGAGACACAACTTTTGGAAAAGAGCGATTAATTTTTGTAAAGGGAGCAAATAAGCCCCTCCTCCCATCAGCACGGTAAAGAGTCCCACGATAAAAGGAAAATCTGGATGTTTTTGTAAGAATGGTGCGGGCTTTGCAATAAAACAACGCCCATATTCAACAGTGATATCCAGAGCCAAAATCAAATCGGCAATATTTTGTGCCTTTTGACGGCGTTGAAGTGCCGCTTCATTAACCTTTTTAGCAATATCGATAAGCTTTTTTGGGTGCAGCGATTGGCGCACACGTACGCGTTCAAATTTGCGATCTTCATTGGTTGGATCATCAATCCATGTTTTTCCCTTTAAATGCAAATAAGCCCGCAATGTTTTACGCTTGACCCCAAGGAGCGGACGAATCAAGCGTACAGTTCGGTGCAACAACGCTTCACGCGGAATACAAGATAAACCGCGCTGATAGATCTGCCCATAGTTTTTTTCGGCACTATTTTCTGCCATTTTTGTAGAACGGCCGCCATCGCGTTTTTCTTCAAAGCATTCTTGTTGCAAAACCGGGGCATTTTTTTGAAGACGTTGGCAACGCATCTGATAAGTTTCAACCTGATCATTGAGCGTATGCCCTGTCATAATAAGCGTTGCCCCGTGTTTTTGTGCTTCTTTAAAGAGGAGATCATAGCGTGCAACACGAGCACTTGAAGCGATATGTGTTTTTGGCTTTTTGCCTTCCCAGCGCACAGTGATATGTTTAATGTGGTTGTCACGACAAATTTCCGCAACAGTTGAAGCTTCACGCGCTGATTCTCTACGCAATTGATGATCAACGGTAACGACAATCATTTCCGGAGGAACAGAGAGCGTTTTTAAATGGTCTTTGACCAAAAACAACAAAGCGAGCGAATCACTACCCCCTGAAACCGCAAGGATCACCTTTCGACATTCAACAAAATCTGATGTTTTAAAGAGATTTCCTGCTAATCTAACGAGCACCGTGAACGACTCCGCTCTTTTTTAAGAGGTTTACAAAAGACGCACTCCAATGTTTTAGAAAGTTTTGGTGTTTTAGAAGATTTTGATTTTTTAGCAAAAACTGTACAAGCCTCTTCATTATGACCAAGAGCCACCATACTGATTGCTAATTTCAACAAAATTTCAGAAGTGTAGTGCTTTTTTTTGTCTAAATACCATACATTAAGATAAACTTGTGCCGCTTCATGATAGCGTTTTTGTCCCAACAAAGCTTCAGCCAACCAAAACACAGCATCATCGTTTAAAGGATCTTTTGGATAGCGGTTTTGAAAAGCGCAAAAAGCTTTTTCAGCTTTGACATAGTTGCCAGAAAGAATAAAATCATAGCCTTCTTTATATAATTTTTTTGGAGAAAAAAGGGAATCCTCTTCCCTATACTGCAGTTTAGCAGAATTGCTTTCCGCATGTGTTTTCTCCAAACGGCTATACAGTTCCTCCACACGAGCTTCTCTTTCATCCGCAAAGTTATGTACTTTCTTCAAGCGTTCATCGGTTTCTTGCGAACGGTCATTTATTTCTTCAAAACGGCTTTCAGGATTATGGTTCGCCATACTCTTGTGTTTTTCCTCATCAGCACCCCTGTTGTGAAGATCCCCCTGCCCCATCCCTTCCTTTGCGCTCTTAAAGTTTTCATCTAAAGTAGCATAATCAGAGGGACAAGAATAAACAGCAGAGCCTTCTTTATCAAAAAGCCGATGAAATTGTTTTTGAACACTTTCCAAATCGTTATGCTCAAGCACCGTTCGTATCTTATTCAAGAGCTTATCCAAATCATAATCTTTAAAGAGAGCATCTTGATTTTCCAAAATAAATTCTTGATCTTGAATCATCCCCTGAAAAGAAAAATCTGCACCCAACGCGGCAGGCGCCACACCCGTAGCAGCAGGAACCGCATCCGTAACAGCAGGAACCGCATCCGTAGCAGCAGGAACCGCATCCAACGCGGCAGGAGCCCCACCCGTAGCAGCAGGCGCCACACCCGTATCAGCAGGCGCCACACCCGTATCAGCAGGCGCTGCACCCGTAACAGCAGGAACCGCATCCAACGCGGCAGGAGCCCCACCCGTAGCAGCAGGAGCCCCACCCGTAGCAGCAGGAACCGCACCCGTAGCAGCAGGAACCGCATCCGTAGCAGCAGGAACCGCACCCGTAGCAGCAGGAACCGCATCCGTAGCAGCAGGCGCCACACCCGTATCAGCAGGCGCCACACCCGTATCAGCAGGCGCTGCACCCGTAACAGCAGGAACCGCACCCGTAGCAGCAGGAACCGCATCCGTAACAGCAGGAACCGCATCCGTAGCAGCAGGAACCGCACCCGTAGCAGCAGGAACCGCACCCGTAGCAGCAGGAACCGCACCCGTAGCAGCAGGAACCGCACCCGTAGCAGCAGGAACCGCATCCGTATCAGCAGGCGCTGCACCCGTAACAGCAGGAACCGCATCCGTAGCAGCAGGAACCGCATCCGTAGCAGCAGGAACCGCACCCGTAGCAGCAGGAACCGCACCCGTAGCAGCAGGAACCGCACCCGTAGCAGCAGGAACCGCATCCGTAGCAGCAGGAACCGCATCCGTAGCAGCAGGAACCGCATCCGTAGCAGCAGGAACCGCATCCGTAGCAGCAGGAACCGCATCCGTAGCAGCAGGAGCCACACCCGTATCAGCAGGCGCTGCACCTGTAGCAGCAGGCGCTGCACCTGTAGCAGCAGGCGCTGCACCCAACGCGGCAGGAGCCCCACCCATATCAGCAGGCGCCACACCCGTATCAGCAGGCGCCACACCCAACGCGGCAGGAACCGCACCCAACGCGGCAGGGGCTGGATCATATGGAGGGTATTGAGAAGCTCTTCGCGGTGCACTTTGAGCAAACAAAGTAAAACACGCTATAAAAACCGACATAAAAAAGACGCCTGTCCAATTTTGCTTCCTATAGATCCACATACTTTTCCCCAAAACACAAATACAAAGGTTGAGTCACCTCATTGAGATAAACCAAGAATTTATACAAACCCAAGAATTTACACAAACCCAAGAATTTACACAAACCATTGTCATCTGTATTTTTAACCACGTCCACGTTATTCGTTCGCGTTATTAATTGTAGTAACAGCGCGTCGATTTTGGTTCCAACAGGAAATATCGTCACACACGGCTACAGGTCTTTCTTTTCCATAAGAGATCGTCCGCATCCGTTGTGCAGATACACCAAGAGACATTAAATAATCGCGTACAGCCACAGCACGACGCTGCCCTAGTGCCAAATTATATTCACGCGTACCACGCTCGTCAGCATGACCTTCGATCGTAATAAAATAGGAGGGATAACGAAGCAACCATTCTGCTTGACGCATTAAAACATGTTCAGCATCAGGCTCAATTGAAGAAGAATCAAGACTAAAGAAAACGCGATCACCAACGTTAACAGTAAAATCCTGCCCTGAACCTAAAGGCGCCTGATTAAAGCCGGCACTATTCATACCGTTGACACCACCAACATGTTTTGGACCACAACCAACAAGGGCCAGTGAGAAAAAAAGGATTATGGTCAAGGGATGAACGGGAATATTTTTGATAGAGCGCATAAACTGATTCTCCTTATTGTAAAAATCAAACTCGAAGGGATAGATACATTCTTTCGATAGCGCTTCAAGAATAATTGTTAATTCCTAATGAAGATAAAATTTTCTCTATTTTTTGAGTCCATTCATTTTCTTCACCGACAGCCTTTCCGCACGAACGTGAAATCGCGCACGTACTGCCCCTGCTTTCTTTTTGTTTATGCATTTATTTTATGCATCATCTTGCTGTTTTTTCTGAAGTGCATTTAGTTTAGCAAAAACTTTATCAGCATCGAAATTCTTGTTGAGGTCCTGTTCATGCTCCTCTTCATTGAGAGCGACATTCTCTGTAACCGATGCGGGGAGTAAAGATCTATCTCCCTCAGAAGCAACGGGGCGATTTTTCGCAGCACGCTGGAGTTCGATATCCAAATCAATTTGCAAGCACAAGCCAAGACCTACAGGATCGCGAGGGACCAAATTAGCGCTATTCCAATGGGTTCTTTGGCGAATTTGTTCAATAGTTGCTTTTGTTGTTCCAATCAACCGTGCAATCTGAGCATCTTTCAACTCAGGGTGATTAGTCACCAACCATAAGATACCATTTGGGCGATCTTGGCGCCGCGAAAGCGGAATATAGCGCGCACCTTTGCGTTTTTTTTCGGGGATACGGACTCTTGACTCAGAAATTTTCAAGCGCGCGCTTTCATCTGCTTCCACCCGTGCGATTTCACTACGTGTTAACTGCCCAGAACTAATCGGATCAAGGCCTTTAATACCATAAGCAGCTTCCCCATCAGCAATAGCCTTTACTTCCAACACATGCAATTTACAAAATTCTGCAATCTGTTCAAAAGAAAGCGCTGTGTTATCAACCAGCCAAACAGCTGTAGCTTTGGGCATCAAAAGTTGCGTTGCCATTTTTATACTATCCTCTTATTTGCCTTTTAAGGCGGGTTATTGCTCACTCTGGAACTCTGGAGTATTCCTCCTATCTTGGAGTATTTCGTCCTAATATTGTCAGGCTATGTTCACCCGCTTTTAATAAAGCGAGCCATGGAACAAACCACTTTTGCCATGAAATTACATTCTGTTATAGCGTGATTTTTGACTGACGACAAGACATCTATCTTGTGATACGTCTCAAGAAAGTCTCTTTACCTTTAAGGTGAATTTTCTTATTAAAGGATTTATATGATCACTTCACCTTATGATGCAATACTTTTGTTTACAGGTTTTTAGCACATTTGTTGCACCAGAATGGGTGTGTAACCGCCTCTACTTGAGGGCGCCATAACTGAAAGAAAAGCCGAAACTGAAAGGGAAACTATGGCAGGCCATTCACAATTTAAAAATATTATGCACCGTAAAGGTCGCCAAGATGCGATGCGCTCGAAAATATTTTCGAAGCTTGCGCGTGAAATTACCGTTGCAGCCAAACAAGGCTCTCCGGATCCGGCCATGAATCCGCGCTTAAGGCTCGCTATCCAAAATGCTAAGGCACAATCCATGCCGAAAGATAATATTGAACGCGCAATTAAGAAAGCTTCAGGCAATGATGTCGAACATTATGATGAAGTACGCTACGAAGGCTATGGTCCAGGGGGCGTTGCGATCATTGTTGAAGCTTTAACCGATAACCGCAACCGTACCGCTTCAAATGTGCGCGCTGCTTTCACCAAATCGGGCGGTGCACTAGGGGAAACAGGTTCGGTCAGCTTTATGTTTAATCGGATTGGTGAAATCATCTATCAGAAGCAAGCAGGAACAGCTGACAGCGTCATGGACGCAGCGATAGAGGCCGGTGCTGAAGATGTACAATCAGAAGAAACAGGGCACCACATCATCTGTGCGTTTGAAGATATTGGTGAAGTTTCTAAGATGCTTGAAGCCAAACTTGGCGAAGCAGAATCAATCAAAACTGTTTGGAAAGCAACGACCCTCGCCCCCATAGATGAAGAAAAAGCTTTATCAATTTTACGGCTTATTTCAACATTAGAAGAAGATGATGACGTGCAAAATGTTTATGCCAATTTTGATGTCAGTGATGAGATTTTGGCAAAATTGTCTGCATAATTGCGCGCGCCATCATCACAGTGCGTGCTTCCTTTTAAAAGAGCTCTCAAAGGGTTATTTACACAAGCGTAATCGGCCTTATTGGAGGGAACGTAAAGGTGTAAAAAGGTGTAAAGCAAACACACCAGCCCCCTCTTTACCCTCTTCTCTTCCTTCGGCTGCAGAGCTTTCAAAAGCAGCCACAGCAATGGCTTTTAAAGAGTAGCGTGCACGCCATTGCCGCGCGCCTTTGTTTATAGCACACAACCCAAGGACCACGCCCCTCACAGACAACAGCACACGATTGCATGGTTCACGCATGCACTCTCCTCTTCATTGGGCTTCACAGCTTCCAAACCCATCTCACAGCAATGGCTCTTAAAGAATGGCAAGCGCACACCATTGCCGCACGCCTTTGTTTATCACAAGCACCCAAGGACCACGCCCCTCACAGACAACAGCACACGATTGCATGGTTCACGCACGCACTCTCCTCTTCCTTCGGGCTTCACAGCTTTCCAAAGCATCTCACGGCACCCCCCATAAAAGCTATCATGCAAAATCCATGAGATCCCACCATCAGTGCGCTTATGGTTTATGCAGGAATAAACCTGCACCCTCATGATAATCTACCAATGACTCAGTGTTGCGATAGCTTATGCATGAAGGCGGTTCACAAGGGGTCTCTTTGCTCTTTTCGTAAAGGTTTTTATCCATATATTAATCCGTTCTATCAAACTTACGTAAATATTCTCATTTCTGATTACATCTACTGTTGATTTCCTGCTTCTTCGAGGCTGGTTTCACCAAAGTCACAAGACATTGGCCAGAGCCTTCCTCTCCACAGGCTG
>NZ_BAABIZ010000028.1:0-15784 GCF_039543045.1 Bartonella jaculi | reverse complement strand
ATACGCTTTAAATTCACCAAAATACTTCGTAATCGCCGCTGTTAGCGAAGTCTTCCCATGGTCAACGTGACCAATCGTACCAATATTAACATGCGGCTTCGTACGTTCAAATTTGCTCTTTGCCATTTGAGCTCTCCATTTTCTGTCCCCCAAAAAGGACTAAGTTAAAAAATTAATTACGTAACTTCAAATTACGCGTATTTCTTTTGAATCTCCAAAGCAACAGCCGAAGGGACAGGCTCGTAATGATCAAACTGCATCGTATACTGCGCACGCCCTTGACTCATCGAACGAAGATTGTTCACATAACCAAACATATTTGCCAAAGGGACCATTGCATTCACGACTGTTGCAATACCACGCGCCTCAGTCCCTGAAATCTGACCACGACGAGAATTTAAATCACCAATGACATCACCAACATAATCTTCTGGAGTTACAACTTCTACCTTCATAATCGGCTCAAGAAGCTGTGCACCAGCCTTCTTCGCTCCATCGCGAAAAGCCGCACGAGCAGCAATTTCAAAAGCCAAAACGGAAGAATCAACATCATGATAACCACCATCGATCAAAGTAGCTTTTACACCAAGCATAGGGAAACCTGCAAGAGGCCCCGAACCCATAACACTCTCAATCCCCTTTTGAACACCAGGAATATATTCTTTAGGAACAGCACCACCGACAATTTTTGACTCAAAGATAAAATCATCGCCATCGTGAGGTTCAAAAATAATTTTTACACGAGCAAATTGCCCTGCTCCACCAGACTGCTTCTTATGCGTATAATCGATTTCTGCAGTTTTTGTGATCGATTCACGATAAGCAACTTGAGGTTGCCCAACATTAGCCTCAACCTTAAACTCTCGCCGCATACGATCAACAATAATATCAAGATGAAGCTCACCCATACCAGCTATAATCGTTTGACCTGATTCCTCATCTGACTTTACACGAAACGAAGGATCTTCTGCCGCCAGACGATTGAGTGCAATACCCATTTTCTCTTGGTCTGCTTTTGTCTTTGGCTCAATCGCAATCTCAATAACAGGCTCTGGAAACTCCATTCTCTCCAAAATAACAGGCTTTAGAGGGTCACAAAGAGTATCACCCGTTGTCGTCTCTTTAAGCCCTGCGAGAGCAACAATATCACCAGCAAACGCCTCCTCAATATCTTCACGAGAATTAGAATGCATTTGAAGCATACGCCCCAAACGCTCCTTCTTCCTCTTTACAGTATTCTCGAGAGAAATACCCTTTTGAACCTTACCAGAATAAATACGACAGAAAGTCAGCGATCCCACAAACGGATCATTCATAATCTTAAAAGCCAGCATAGAAAGTGGAGCATCATCTGAAGATTCACGCGTTGTCTCACCCTCAGTCTTCACATCAACACCACTAATTGCAGGAACATCAACTGGAGAAGGAAGATAAGAAACAACAGCATCTAAAAGTGGCTGAACGCCTTTATTTTTAAAAGCCGTGCCACAAAGAACTGGATGAAATTGAACCTCTATAGTTCCCTTACGAATGAGAGCAACAAGCTGTTCATTGGTTGGCATAACACCCTCCAAATAAGCCTCTGTCGCAGCCTCATCAACTTCAACAGCCATCTCGATTAGCTTTTCGCGATACTCTTCTGCCTTCTCCTGCAAATCGGAGGGAATCTCACTTACTACTGCTGAAGCACCGATAGAGCCATCCCATTTCAATGCCTTCATTTCGACAAGATCAACGACACCTTCAAAATCATTTTCAGCACCGATCGGCAACTGCAAAACAAGTGCCCTAGCCCCCAAACGCGAGCCAACCATCTCAACACTACGATAAAAATCAGCACCTATCTTGTCCATTTTATTAACAAAAACCATGCGTGGCACACGATACTTCTCAGCTTGCCGCCAGACAGTTTCCGTCTGAGGCTCCACACCAGCATTTGCATCCAACAACGCTATCGCACCATCAAGGACCCGCAAAGAGCGCTCAACCTCAATCGTAAAATCAACATGCCCTGGCGTATCAATGATGTTAAAGCGCCGCTTTCGACCATCACGCCCTTCCCAAAAGGTCGTTGTCGCAGCGGACGTAATCGTAATACCACGCTCTTGCTCTTGCTCCATCCAATCCATTGTAGAAGCACCATCATGGGTCTCACCGATTTTATGACTCTTACCAGTATAGAACAAAATACGCTCAGTCATAGTGGTCTTACCGGCATCGATGTGTGCCATAATACCAAAATTACGATAATCTTCAATTTTATATTCGCGAGCCATTGCACTTGCCTTAGTTTTAAACACACTTACCAGCGATAATGAGAGAACGCACGGTTAGCCTCAGCCATACGGTGAACATCCTCACGCTTCTTAACCGCAGAACCACGATTATTAGCCGCATCCATTAATTCACCAGAAAGACGATCAATCATTGTTGTCTCATTACGTCCACGCGCCGCCGTAATCAACCAACGGATAGCAAGAGCCTGACGACGATCAGGACGCACCTCAATCGGAACCTGATAAGTAGCACCACCAACGCGTCGTGAGCGAACCTCAATATGAGGAGCAACATTCTCTAACGCCTGATGAAACAAAGCCACAGGATCTGATTTCACCTTATTCTCCACAGCATCAAGCGCACCATAAACAATACGCTCGGCAACCGACTTTTTGCCATCAAACATGACAGCATTCATAAATTTTGTAATAACCAAATCACCAAATTTTGGATCTGGATTAATTTCACGTTTTTCTGCTCTATGGCGACGGGACATGGACTCTGTCTCTCAATATTATTTTGGACGCTTCGCGCCATACTTTGAACGACGCTGTTTACGATTCTTGACACCCTGTGTATCAAGTAACCCACGGATAATGTGATAACGAACTCCTGGCAAATCCTTCACACGACCACCACGAATCATCACAACAGAGTGCTCTTGAAGATTATGCCCCTCTCCAGGGATATAACCAATCACCTCAAATCCATTTGTCAAACGGACTTTAGCAACTTTCCGAAGAGCAGAATTTGGCTTCTTCGGTGTCGTTGTATAGACACGTGTACAAACACCACGCTTCTGTGGATTAGATTGAAGGGCAGGAACCTTATTGCGCTTAACTGGCGCCACACGAGGCTTGCGAATCAACTGATTTACGGTAGGCATGTAACCTTCCTCTTTTTTTCGATCTACGTTCGTCTCACCCATTTGGGCTTTATTATTTGTATCTATTCCGACACAATCGGAGCAAACACCTAAGCTTACATACAAAATCGGGCACACCTGCTATAAACAGCTTACCCGACTACACGCAGAGAAGGCAAAAGCCTTTTGCACTTGCATTTGCTTTTAATCTTTTAAAACAACCCTTACTTGATAATAATTTGATAAACACCAAAAACGTCAATCACTCTTATCATCGGCTGTGATAGCCTCTAATAACGAGAACAGATACATTCGTCAAGAACTAAACATCAGAAAGTTTTTAAAAATGAAAATAAATTAAATCGCCGTACTTTAAAATTTTGCTTTTACAGGAATTCTTGATAAATCAGATTATCATATTAATATTCTCAACCACAATAATAAAGAGCCGCGACATAGCGCAACATATCTTGAGCATTTATAAATTAACCTAGTAATTCAACCAATTGCACACACGATATTTAAGATAAGGTCATGAAAATAGTAACGTGGAATATTGCCGGAATAAAAGCGCGGCATGAAACATTATATCAATGGCTACAGCAAAATCAGCCCGATATAGTCTGTCTACAAGAAATTAAAAGTACCGATGAGAATTTTCCACGTGATGCAATTAAAAATCTAGGTTATCACATAGAAACGCACGGACAAAAAAGTTTTAATGGTGTTGCGATTCTCTCTAAAAAAACGCCTGATGAAGTTATTCGCCGTTTACCAGGCAATGAAAATGACGAACAATCACGTTACATTGAAGCCGTTTATTCAACAAATAAAGGCGTCATTCGTGTTGCATCACTCTATCTTCCCAATGGTAATCCCACAAACAGTGAAAAATACCCTTATAAAATGGAGTGGATGGAGAGATTATACGCACATGCAAAATCATTACTTACCTATGAAGAACCACTTGTCTTAGCTGGTGATTATAACGTTATCCCTACCCTATTGGATGCAAAAACCCCCAAAGAATGGAGGCATGACGCCTTATTTCTTCCACAAACAAGACAAGCATTCCAACGTATAGTTCATTTAGGTTTTTATGACGCTATTCGTAATGTCACAGATACCCCCTCATTTAGCTTCTGGGATTTCCAAGCGGGTGCATGGCGCAAAAATAACGGGATTCGCATTGATCACTTATTATTATCACCAGAAGCTGTCGATCAACTTATCTGCGCTTATAGCCAAAAAGAAGTAAGAGGCTATCAAAAACCATCAGACCACACTCCCGTTTGGGCTCACTTTAAATTACAATAAACAAAATACAACGCATGATTTTTTAAATAAAAAAATATCCCACCTAGAATATAAATGTGCTACACTATGAATAACAATATATTTAAAACATAAAACAAGAATAAAAAACATAAATGAATGGAAGACATAATGAAAAAATCACTGTTAATATTTATTGCAGCGGCTGGCATTGGACTCACAAATGTCGCACATGCTGGGAACGATACACTTGAAAAAATTAAAAAAACGGGAGAGATCACCTTAGGTGTCCGTGAATCATCAGGACTAGCTTATGCTCTTGGCAATGGAAAATATGTAGGCTTCCACACAGAAATGGCAGAGCACATCATTGACGATATTTCAAAAAAAATTGGTAAACCAATTAAAATTCATTATCTTCCCATCACATCACAAAATAGAATCCCTCTCTTGAAAAACAGCACCTATGATTTTGAGTGTGGCTCAACAACAAATGATGTTTCTCGCAGTAAGGAAGTAGCATTTGCTTATACCACTTACGTCGAAGAAGTTCGAATTGCAGTAAAGAAAAATTCTAACATTAAATCTCTTGAGGATTTGAATGGGAAAACAATCGCAACCACTACCGGTACAACGTCTGTTCAACTGCTCCGCAAAAATAAACGTGCAAAAAACATTGACTTTAATGTCGTGAAAGGAAAAGACCATGGAGATAGCTTTTTATTGCTAGAATCAGGCCGTGCAGACGCATTTGTTATGGATGCTTCAATTCTTGCTGGGCATATTGCCAAATCAAAAAACCCATCTGATTATGTCATTCTTGATAGTGTACTTTCAGTCGAACCCATCGCCTGCATGCTCCGACTGCACGACAAAAACTTTGAACAAGCGATCAACGATAGCATTGTACGCCAAATCAAAGACGAATCACTTGAAAAACTTTATGAGAAATGGTTTATGAAACCAACTCCACCTGCAAATACTATCGTCAACCTTCCCTTGTCCAAATCAACGAAATATGCTTGGGAACATCCAAACAATAAGCCTCGAGAAAAATACACAGAAAACAATTTGTAGAATTTTTAAAAAAAGGATAACCACACTCTTTGAAAATTGAGTGTGGTTATTTTTTAGTTCACTTTTCAGTAAATTCCCCATATGTAAGTACAGCTGGTTTATTGCCCTGTTTTGTAAATAACTAAATTTAGGAAATATCAATCAATGGACTTTTCTTTCCTTTGTAAAGATGATCTCACCCAAACACTGGTAGCGGGGTGCCTCGGAACCTCTGGCGTGAGTCATACCTATTTAGATACACTGCTCGATGGATTAAAAAATACAGTTGTACTCTCCATTACTTCACTGATCTTAGCTGTATTTTTTGGTGTTATTATAGGAACAATGCGCACTCTCCCGAATACTTCCATAATCACTTGCTCATTTCGTGCTATTGCCAGTATTTGGGTGGAAATTATGCGTAACATTCCTCTCCTTGTACAGGTCTTTTTATGGTATTTTGTTGTGCCTAAAATTTATCCACCAGCTATGAATTTTTCACCAATTCTTTTAATAACATGTGCCTTGGGATTTTTTACATCTGCACGCATAGCAGAACAGGTTCGTTCAGGGATTGAAGCTATTTCTTCTGGACAGCGCTATGCAGCGATGGCAATGGGTTTTACGACATATCAAAGTTATCGCTACATCATATTACCGCGTGCTATGCGCACAATCATGCCTCCACTTACTTCAGAAGCAATGGGGATTGTAAAAAACTCATCTATAGCATTCGCCGTATCAATAAATGAACTCATGCAATTTCAATACCAAACGATTGAAGAAATAAGTCATGTTTACGAGAACTATTTGCTCGTCACAATTCTTTATATTCTGATAGCACTGTTCATATTCACCATTATGACAGTGATTGAACAAATGCTCAAAATTCCTAATTCTCAAACGGAGGGACATTGAATATGATAGATTTCATGAGCTCTCATTTTGGATTTTCTTCGCCTTTCAATTTTTCAGACTTTGATTTTTCGTTTTTCACTTTTGACATATTCTGTTCTTACATTTTATCAGGTTTGCTCTTTAGTATTTTTCTAACCCTTTTTGCGACGGTATTTGGATTTATTTTTGGCACGCTTTTAGCAATGATGCGTCTTTCTTCCATTAAACTGCTCTCTTCGCTTGCAATAATTTATATAACTGCTATGCGCTCCATACCGCTTGTTATGGTTATCTTATGGTTTTTTGTGCTTTTGCCTTTCATTACCGGCACATCAATCGGTGCAAATAAATCAGCACTCATTACCTTTACTGCATTTGAAACCGCTTATTTTGCTGAAATTATGCGTGCTGGTATAAATTCAGTTTCGCAAGGACAAAAATATGCGGGACAAGCTCTTGGAATGACATATTGGCAAAATATGTACATTGTAATCCTTCCCCAAGCTTTTAGAGACATGCTACCAGTCTTTTTAACACAAGTTATTATACTTTTTCAGGATACAACGCTCGTTTATGCAATCAGTGGCAACAGCCTTTTGAATGGTTTTGATATTGTTGCTAACAATTTTGGTGTAAAGCAAGAAGCTTATGTCTTGGCAGCCATTTTCTATTTTGTTATCTGTTTCACACTGTCGCAAATAGTTTTACATTTACAGAAAAAAATATCCATTGTTCGCTAACAGGAAAAAAAAATGTCTACTCACATGATCGAAATAAAAAACGTTTCCAACTGGTATGGCGAAGTTAATGTTCTTAAAAACTGTACAACCACTATTAACAAAGGAGAAGTTGTTGTAGTTTGTGGACCATCAGGTTCAGGAAAGTCAACACTTATTAAAACTATTAATGCTTTGGTACCTTTTCAAAAAGGTGAAATTTGGATTGATGGAGTACCAGTGCATTCAAAACAAACAAATCTGCCTAAATTGCGCAGTCACGTAGGAATGGTATTTCAACATTTCGAGCTTTTTCCACATTTATCTGTCACAGAAAATTTGACAATAGCACAAATCAAAGTTCTAAAGCGCAACAAAAAAGAAGCACTTGAACGCGGTTTATTATATCTTGAACGTGTTGGACTCATTGCACATAAAGATAAATATCCCGGTCAACTTTCCGGAGGTCAACAACAACGTGTTGCTATTGCACGCGCCTTAACTATGGACCCACTTGTTATGCTTTTTGATGAACCTACATCTGCTCTAGATCCTGAAATGGTTGGTGAAGTACTCGATGTCATGATCGGCTTAGCAGAAGAAGGTATGACGATGATGTGTGTAACGCATGAAATGGGTTTTGCTCAAAAAGTATCAGAGCGTGTTATTTTCATGGATCAGGGACAAATTCTCGAAGATTGTTCATCCAAAGAGTTTTTCTCCGCTCCGCAAGCGAGAACACCGCGTGCACAAGAGTTTTTATCTAAAATTCTCAGTCATTAATCGCTACATTATGTTGACCAAAAACTCTTCCTGTTTAAGCTCGAATAAAAATCTGTATTCTGCTATCAGGAAGTTCAAGAAACGTTGTAATAAAATATTCAAAAACTTTTATTTTTTAGAATATCATCGACCAGAGACATGGCCGTACGTCGCTCGAATTCATTACAAATGGCAAAAGCGCGCTCTTGCATAGGACGGATCCAATCACGGTCTTTTGCATTGGCTTTTTCATAAGCTGCAGTTAACATCGCAACACCGCGAACTGTTTTTCCTGCCTGAAAAAGCATATTCCCAAGCATTGCTTGAGCAGGAGGATTCCCCTTTCTTGCTGAAAGCTGAAACCACCGTGCCGCCTGTACAAGATTTTTTTCTCTTCCCTCTCCCTTTAAAAAGATTTTTCCCAAGTGATACTCAGCTATAGGATTTCCATAATTCATCGCTGCCTGCATATAAAGACGAGCAGCATAAAAAGGATTAGGTTTTACAGATGATTGAGGAATACCTTTTTTTATATAACCCGCAAGTTTAACCAATGCATCAGAAACATAGCTTTCATTCTCTGAACCAAGATCTGCACCTTTTTCAACAATATGTGCAAAAAAGGTATATGCTTTATAATCATCCTTAGGTACACCATCACCCTCTGCATAGATATGGCCAAGTTTCCAATTTGCACCAATATGGCCCATATTAGCTGCACAACGTAATGCTGAAAGTGCTTGATTTATTTGACCATTTTTATAAGCAGACATACCACGTTTCAAAAAATAAGACGAATTATCAGTAGCTTTCTGTAATCCATTGGCATCTATTCCATAAGCAGTAGAAAGTGCTTCCCAAAAAAGAAATCCTCCTAAAGTAATAATAATAGCAAATTTTTTCGATGCTCTAAGCCTATTTATCATCTAAAAATCTCCCCCATTATCTCGGTTTTAATCATCATATCTATTACAAATTTCTTTGTATAGATTCGAAATCTTCTTCTTAGTAAGAGAGAAAAAAGATATCACAACAAGCATTTTAGCAGAAAAGATCAATAAATAAAAATTGCCTAAAATACCCGACTAAAAGAAAGTTTTACTTTTGTGTATAAAAAATTAATTTATAAGTATAAATCATTATTCTGTATTTTATAGAAGATCTCTTGGTATTATAATTTTGATTATTTTCACATTCTTATTATGAAACAGAAAAAACTATTCCATAGATATATATTAAAAAGCAATTTTAGAATAAATGTAACATATGATTAATCAACCGTTTAAACACGAGAGCAGCATCAATTTTCAAAAGTGATAAACATTAATGATGGTGTTAACTGATTACTTCATAAACATAAAAAACGGCAAAGCACAGCAGACTTTTCATTATAACATTCATTAAATAACGCTATGAAAAGAAATTCCCTTTAAAGGAAATCTATAAATCAGCAACGCAATAGCATAGAGTTTTCTTTGAAAAGAACAGAATAAAAAAGCGCAATTATACCAACCGCTCTAAAGCAACAGATATTTTTTTCTGCGCAGCTCGTAATTCTATAATCCTATTACGTTCAACCTCGACAATTTCCGGTTTTGCATTTTCTATAAATTTGGGATTGTTTAGTTTAATCGATATCTTCTCAATATCTTTCTCAATTTTACTGACATCTTTCATCAAACGAGCACGTTCAGCTTCCAAATCAATCAACTGCCCCAATGGTAAACAAAAAATTGCCTCTCCTAAAATCATTTGCGCTGATACAGCTGGAACTTTATCAGAAAAATGAACTGTTTCAATACGTGCCAATTTTTTAAGGAGAACATCATAACGTTGCACACGCTCTCGTGTTAGTTCTCCTCCTTCTACAATAACAAGAGGCGCTAAGGTCCCCGCAGGAATATTCATTTCAAAACGCACAGACCGAATCCCACTGACAACATCAATAAGCCAATTAATATCAGAAGCAGCCTCTTCATCTGCAAACATTCCTTCTGGCCATTGCATCAATGCCAGCATATCTTCACGCTTCATGCTTGGCGTTTCTGTGAGAGACCACAACTCCTCCGTCATATGAGGCATAAAAGGATGAAGAAGCTTATAAACCTCATCTAAAACCCAAGCAGTACATGCCTGAACTTCACTTTTAGCATCTTCATTCGAACCTTGAAAAACAGGTTTGAGAAGCTCTAAGTACCAATCACAGAGTGTATTCCAAATGAAGCGATAAAGTGCACTAGCAGACTCATTAAACTTATAGTTTTCAATACCGGTGGTTACTGCCGAAACAGTTTTAGACAACTCTGTTAAAATCCAACGATTAAGTGCAAGCTTTGCTTTTTCTGGCTTAAAAGTTGGATTATGCTTAACACCGTTCATCTTTGCAAATCGGGTAGCATTCCATAACTTCGTAGCAAAATTACGATAACCTGCAATACGGGAAGGATCAAGTTTTACATCACGACCTTGTGCTGCCATAATAGCCAAAGTAAAACGGAGTGCATCTGCGCTATATTGATCAATAAGCTCCAATGGATCAATAATATTTCCCTTCGACTTTGACATCTTTGCCCCCTTCTGATCCCGTACGAGAGCGTGCACATAAACCGTTGGAAAAGGAACCTCACCCATAAAATGAAGTCCCATCATCATCATGCGAGCAACCCAAAAGAAAATAATATCAAACCCAGTAACCGATAGAGATGTTGGGTAAAAGGTGGCTAATTCAATCGTTTTATTTGGCCAGCCTAGCGTTGAAAAAGGCCAAAGAGCTGATGAAAACCAAGTATCTAAAACATCCTGATCACGTGTTAACTTAACCACTTCACCATAATGAGAGAGAGCCGCATCTAAAGCCTCTTCTTCATTTTTTTCCACAAAAACTGTGCCATCAGGTCCGTACCACGCTGGAATCTGATGTCCCCACCATAATTGGCGCGAAATACACCAAGGTTGAATATTTTGCATCCAATTGAAATAAGTTTTTCCCCAATTGTCGGGCACAAATTGCGTTTTTCCTTGACGAACAGCCTCTATTGCTGGCTTAGCTAATTCTGCAGCATTAACATACCATTGATCTGTCAAGAAGGGCTCAATAGGTACCCCACTCCGATCTCCATGAGGAACAGTATGTGGATGCTCATCAACAGTGACTAAATACCCCTTCTCTTCCATCAAAGAAACAATCCGATTGCGTGCAACAAAACGATCAGATTTGTCTAAATTTTCCACCAATGTTTTCAATTCATCCGTTAAGACCAAACCATCAAAAAACGCTTCATTCTCATGCAGAAAAATCTCAGCTTTTTGCGTAAAAATATTGATCAAACGTAAATTATTGCGCTTCCCTACTTCAAAATCATTAAAGTCATGTGCTGGTGTGATTTTTACAGCACCACTTCCCTCATCAGGATCAGCATAAGCATCACCAACAATCAACAACCTACGACCAATAAGCGGCAAAAGAGCATTTTGACCTATAAGATTTTTATAACGATCATCTTCAGGATTAACTGCGATTCCCGTATCACCAAGCATTGTTTCTGGTCGTGTTGTCGCAACTGTTATAAAAGTCGTAGCATCACTTGGATCAAAAACTTTACCTTCAAGTGGATACCTAAAGTGCCACAAATGGCCTTTAACTTCTTTTTGCTCAACTTCAAGATCCGAAATAGCCGTCAACAATTTAGGATCCCAATTGACCAAACGCTTATCCTTATATATCAGCCCTTGCTTATAAAGCGTGACAAAAACTTCACGGACAGCTTGGGATAAGCCTTCATCCATTGTAAACCGTTCACGCGACCAATCACATGAAACACCAAGGCGCCGTAGTTGATTGGCAATAACGCCTCCAGTCTCGTGACGCCATTCCCAAATACGCTCAATAAACTTTTCCCTACCCATTTCCTGACGCGTTGGCTCTTGGCGCTCTGCAAGTTGACGCTCAACAACCATTTGCGTTGCAATCCCTGCATGATCCATACCGGGCTGCCATAACACATTTTTACCACGCATCCGCTGAAAGCGAACCATAATATCCTGAATTGTCGTATTGAGTGCATGCCCCATATGGAGAGAGCCCGTAACATTAGGAGGCGGGAGCATAACACAAAAAGGCTCTGCACCACTTTTTGCCCCCATCCCCGCTTTAAAAGCACCACGAGTTTCCCACTTTTTTGCAACCCGTTGCTCTATGGAAGCAGCATCATAGTTTTTTTCTAACATTCCACTCACCCATAACGCCGCTGAAAAGCGCACTGTACGATCTAAAATCCGATCATACTCTCCACAAACCTCGTCTCTTCACATTAAGCCTGCAAAACTGCAGACAAAACTCTCATAAGAAACAAAATCAAAATCATAAAAAATAATAAGAAAAGCAAAAGTTAAGATGACTTCTTAATTGCCTTAACGATCTCTTCACGTAAAATATCTTCAAGCAAAACAGGCAGTTTACGCTGTAACCATTCTGCTAAAGCTGGACGTAATACATCCTTTGCAATCTTCTCCGCAGAAGAAATACAATACGCAGAAAGCTCTACACGATCAGCAGCCATATTTTCTGACTGCGATACAAACACCTCATCATTAGATTCTTTTGTTTTATGAACAGAACGCTGCTCTTCAGAAGAAAGCTTCATTTTTTGCATATCCACGCCAACCGTATTATTTTCTGCCTCTATATTTTCTTTCTCTTGCGTTAAAGAAAAGTCCTGTTTTTCAGAAGAAAGACCAATACGATCAGCCAGAGCTTTCATAGCATCATCAACCGATAAGGTTGTATCATAAAGACTCTCCGACGGCCCTGCTGAACGATCTGTAGGAGCATCCACTGCAATACTTTCATTTGAAAAGTGATCAGGCTGAACTGCATTCTCCTCGATTATTTCTCGAATAGATGTCAAAATTTCATCCATACTTGGCTCACGTAATACGCTTGAACTCTGTACCATACTTAAAAACCTCTCAAAGACGCAACCACAAACAGAATCACACTCTTAGTGTAAGCAAAAGAATCATAAGATCAACACGCCACTTTGTCATGAAAATGATGCTGCACACAACTTTCTTCATTTATAAAAAATAACACTTAACCGCTCTATTTTCTAACATGCTGAACTACCGATTTTCTGATCTTTTAAAGATTAAAACTCTTTAGCATATTCAAAGAACCATTTTTACACTTTTATCAATTATACTTAATCGTTTTCAAGCCTAAATAATTTGCTGTTAATTTACCAATGGCAGATTGAACACCGTAACTCGCTACAACAGCATTACGCTCTGCCATCACAAGTGCAATTTGAGCATTAATCAACTGAGTGCGAGAATTTAAAACATCCAATGTAGTCGCCTGCCCTACGTGATTCTCTTGAACACGACCATTAAGAGCAATTTCAGCAGCACGAACACTCTCACGATAAGCAACGACAGATGAACGTGCACCTTCTAACTGAAACCAAGCAGAAGTAAGTGCCTGTCTTGTATTACTCTGAGCCAAATCAAGCTGGAGATGAGCTTGCCCAAGCTGTTCCTTTGATTGGCGAATCTGCGCAGATGTACGCCCACCTTCAAAAATTGGAACACTCAGTGACAACCCTATTGATTTAGAAACTCCATCCTCCCCAAGACCACTGTAAATACGATTATAAGACGCAGCTGCAGAAAAATCAATTTTAGGAAGTAACGCTCCTTCTTTTGCCTTTACATTATAAAAACTAGCATCAACTAAATATTTTGCATAAAGAATTGCCGGATGCAGTGCAACGCTCATTTGGTAAGCGGCATTAAGATTTACCGGCAAACCTCCTGCCACCTGTGGACGTTTTAACTTGTCAGGATCAGAACCAACAATTTGTCGATAGACTGCTTCTGCTGACTTTACATCAGCACGTGCAAGACTAAGTTCTGAAACAGCCACAGAACGCGCAGCTTGTGCCTGAGAAAGATCAACGCGTCCCCCTTCTCCCACATCAAGTTTTGCTTTATTCGAACGAACTTGCTCTTCAAGAGCAGCCAAATTTTCCCTACGAAGATCAGCAATACGACGTGCTTGATACACATTAGCATACGCTGTTACAGTATCCAGAAACATATTTTGTTCAGCATTACGAAGATACTCGCGCTGCGCTTGCAGCTTAATCTGAGCTGCAGAAAACATATTTTGCGTGATAAAGCCATCAAATAACCTTTGATTTAATCTTACCCCAAAAGATCCAGAAGTCGTATAAGGACCTGTAATGGACTTATTTCGCCCATAGCTCCCAATTCCTTCAATTTGTGGTAATAACCCCGACCTTGCGATCACCACATCATCACTGGAGATACGCACAGCAGCCCGTTCACTATTCAACTTGGCATTGTTTACATAAGCTTTAGCAAAAGCATCCATCAATGTTTCAGCACAAACTGACCCTGATAGTAAAACACTCAGCGCCAAAAACAAACACACCTGAAACTTTTTGTTTATTTTGAATACAATACACACAACAGCATACCCCAAACTCATCACACCACTATCTTTTATACACAAACAAAACAAGCATTAAAATACAAAGTCAGGCGCTTTTAAAAAACCAGGAAGACATTTTACAGCAAGATTAAAAGCACGACGCACCGAAATAATTCCATCTTCTTTCACATAAATTCTTGCAACACCGGCATTACCATGTCCTTCAACCACAACAAGACGCCCATAGTTTTTCATTTGATCAAAGATATCCTCTGGAATAAAATCAACAGAACCCTCAATAAAAATCACATCATAAGGCCCCTCATCGGCGTACCCCTGCTCTAATGGTCCATGAACCACAACCACATTGTCATATTGATGACGTTCCAAAATTTCGGCAGCACATTTCGAAAGAGTTTCACTAGCTTCTAACGCAATCACAGCCCCCGCAAGTTTTGAAAGCAATGCAGAGCAATAACCGCTATTTGCACCAATATTTAAAACAATATCCGATGATTTTACAGCCGCAAGCTGTAATAATTTTGCTAAAGACGCAGGTGCCATCAAATAGCGGGCAGGCCCTTCACTTTGTGCTGAACATATAAGGATATCGGTATCAAGATAACTCAAAGCTCTCATATCTTCCGGTATAAAATCTTCACGCGATACCGTTAAAAACGCTTCAAGAACTGATAAATCCGTTACATCTACTGTACGAATTTGATTGTCGACCATTTTGCGGCGAAGCTCTGCAAAATCTGCAACCATAATGCCCCTTTTCTCCTATATACAACAAAACAGCTATAATGAGGACCTAAATTTGCAGATGTTACAAAAAAGTACGCTACAGTCAACAATGAGATTCTCACCGTACAATCTCTCACAGTAAAGCGTTTTTACCATGGAAAGAAACAACTTACTTGCGCGTATTACTCCTAAAGACCATTTTGTTTAAAATCGGCTGGAGGCCTCGCCCGGAATCGAACCGGGATACAAGGATTTGCAGTCCTCTGCGTAACCATTCCGCCACGAGGCCTCGTCAACAAATATAGAAATGTCAATAAGGGAAGGCAACGCATCCGTCAAGCTATAGAAATTTTCTCTAACCTTTTTTCCTCTCTATTATGCAATTTCTGATATTTTTTTTAAAAAAAACAATTTTACTCTTTGCAAATCAGTATTGCTTTGCTATAGCCTTCGCAGTTAGACAATTGAGCACTGTTCCCCGGTAGCTCAGCGGTAGAGCAACCGGCTGTTAACCGGTTGGTCGCTGGTTCGAATCCGGCCCGGGGAGCCAAATTTCTTTTCATTAATATACTTTTTTATTAAATTTTTAAAGGTTAGGGATGCGTTGATGTAGCTTGTCGGCAGGTTTTGTATATTTTGCCACTAGGTTTTGTACCAATTTATTTTGTTTTAAAGAGTTTTTAAGGGGTTCTCAAAGGGTCTTCAAAGACCTTTCAAAGGTTGTTTTAAGATTCG